>NZ_JBHJUW010000116.1:0-28219 GCF_042268205.1 Streptomyces sp. NPDC056160 | reverse complement strand
TGCCGGCCGGAAGTCCTCGTACTGGACGTACTCGGGCTTTCGGCCGGTGCGGCGAGAGTGCGTGCCGGGCGTCGCGACGGGGCGAACGTTGCCTGCCGCGGCACTAGGATCGGCACGCGCGCGTGCGGGGCGACCGGCGTCCCGCTGTTCGGCGGAGTCGGGGGGATGGGCATGGCATCGGCTGTCGCGAACGAACTGGGCGGGCCCGGCCGGGCCGGGGTGTACCCGGCGGGCACGGTCCCGGACGGGTTCCGTCCCTGGCGGTTCCGCGACCGGTGGGGGCTCCTCAAGGACACGCCCGTGGTCAGCGACGGCATCGTGTACTTCAGCGCCCTCCAGGGCGCCTGTTTCGCCGTGGACGCCCTGACGGGCGAGTGCCGCTGGCGCTTCACCGCCCCGTCGGGCATGTGCCACGCGCCCGCGGTCATGGGCGGGCTGGCCTTCGTGACCGACTTCCGGCAGGGCCTGTGGGCGCTGGACGCGCTGAGCGGGCAGGTCCGCTGGCACCACCGGGGTTACAAGCACACCATGTACGCGCTCGCCCACGCGGGCGTGGTGTACACCTCGGACGCCGGCTACCCGTTCAAGTTCATCCGCGGCAAGGGCGTCCTGACCGCGGCGGACGCCGCGACCGGTGAGGTGCTGTGGTCCGTCCCCAAGCACGACTACGGGAACCGTACGATCGCGCTGGCCGGCGGCCGGATCTTCCACAACGGCGGCGAGGGCGAACTCAGCGCCTACGACGCCCGGTCGGGCAAGCTCCTGTGGCGGGACGCCGACGGCGGCAAGCAGGACTTCGGCAGCGCCAACGCGCCCTGCGTCGTGGACGGAGTGGTGTATGCCAGTTCCGGCGGCGGCGTGTACGCGTTCGACACGCAGGGCCGCCAGCTGTGGGGGTGCCGCACGGGCGGGCGGATCGTGGAGGCGGTGGCCGTGCAGGGCGACTCGGTCTACGTGAGCGTGGAGCGCCTTGGCGTCTACGCGCTGGACGCCGCGAACGGCGAGGAGCGCTGGCAACTCGCGGACGCCGACGGCGGCTCGGCCCTCGCGATCAGCGGCTCGACCGGCTGGCTGGCCGCCGGGCAGAACCGGCGGTACCTGTGCGCGGTGGACCTGGCCACCGGGAGGCGGCTGTGGCAACGGGACCTCGGCCACAGGGGCCGCGGCAGCACCCCCTTCCTGTGGAACGGCATCGCCTTCCTCGCGGCGGGCGGCGACAGTGTGATCGCCGTGGAGGCCGAGCGGGGCCTGATGCCGTCCCGGCTGCGGCCGGCCAAGCGGTTCCGGCGGCGGCGCGGCGCCTGACCGCTCCTCCCCGCAGTCCTCTTCTCCGTCCTCCTCGCCCGGTCGGCCGCGACCCGGCCGGGCGGGCGCTCCCGGCGACGGTACCGCCCGAAACGGCCGTGACCTGCGGCTATTTACGCGCCAGTACCCCGAGCGGTACCGTATGGCCCATGCCAGCGCTCAATGTGGAGTTCAGCGACCGCGAGCTAGAGGACCTGCGGCAGATCGCCAAGGAACGCGGTACGTCGATGAAGGCGCTCGTGCGCGAGGCCGCCGCGGCCGACATAGCCCGGCACCGGGCCCTCCAAGAGGGCGCCGAGGCGTTCCGCCGCTTCTTCTCGGCCCATGCCGACGAGTTCGCCGCCGCGTTCCCCGAGGACGAGCAGCCCAGCAGGGGCGCGGGACGGGCCGCCTGAGCGATGACCCCCGTCCTCCACATCGACGTGCCCTGGCTGCTCCAGCGCCACGAGGAAGTGCTGCCGGACCAGCCCACCGTCAACGACTTCTCCGCCCTCGTGGCGGCCGTCGCCCGGCACCGCGTGGATCCGCCCCGCCTCGGTGTCGACTCCGATCCGGCCTGGCGGGCCGCCGCACTGCTGCACACCCTCGCCGTGCTCAAACCGCTGCCTTCGGCCAACGCCCGGTTCGCCTGTGCGACCGCCGTGGCCTACATGTACGTCAGCGGCGTCGGCATCGACCCGCCCTACGGCGCCCTCGTCGACCTCGCCCGCGACCTGATGTCCGGCAAGACCGACGTCTACGGCGCGGCCGACCGGCTGCGCTCCTGGGAGATCTGACCGCGGCAGCACCGATGGCCCACCGCGCCGTCGGCCCACCGGACACAGGGCTCACCGGGCGCACGGCTCGCCGCGCCGTGCGCTCACCGGGCGTCCGCCACCAGGTCGGCCGGGCCGACGCTGCCCGGCGTGGCGTGGCCGGAGAGGGCGAGGGTCAGGTCGAACTCGGCCAGCAGGCAGCGGATCACGTGCTCGACGCCCGCCCGGCCGTCCAGACCGAGCCCGTAGACGTACGGCCGCCCCAGCAGCACCGCCCGCGCGCCGAGCGCGAGCGCCTTGAAGACGTCGTCGCCGCTGCGCACCCCGCTGTCGAACAGGACCGCAAGCCGGTCGCCGACCGCCCGGGCCACCTCCGGCAGCGCGTCGGCGGCGGCGATCGAACCGGCCACCTGGCGCCCGCCGTGGTTGGACACCACCACACCGTCCATCCCGGCCTCGGCGGCCAGGCGGGCGTCGTCCGGGTGCAGGACACCCTTCAGGACGATCGGGCCGTCCCAGTTCTCCCGCAGGAACGCCAGGTCCGGCCAGGTCTTGCCGGGATCGGCGAACATCCCGACGAAGTGCAGCACCGCCGCGTTCCGGTCCTCGTGCACCGGCTTGGCCAGACGGGACAGGAACGCCGGGTCGGTGAAGTAGTTGGCGGTGCCCACCCCGTGCAGGAACGGCAGGTACGCCTGGTCGAGGTCGCGAGGGCGCCACGCCAGCAGCGGCGTGTCGAGGGTGACGACGAGGACGCTGAACCCGCAGGCCTTCGCCCGCCCCAGGAAGCTGCGGGTCACCTCGCGGTCCTTGGCCCAGTACAGCTGGAACCAGCGCTCGGCGTCCCCCATCGCCTCCGCGACCTGCTCCATGGGCGTGCTGGAGGCCGACGACAGGACGAACGGCACGCCCTGCGCGGCGGCGGCCCGGGCCGCCGCCGTCTCCGCGTCCGGATGCATGATCGACAGCACGCCGACCGGCGCCAGCGCCAGCGGGGCGGGCAGGGTGCGCCCCAGCACCCGCACCGACAGATCGCGCTCGTGCACGTCGCGCAGCATGCGCGGGACGATCCGGCGCCGCTTGAGGGCCGCCCGGTTGGCGCGCGCCGTACTGCCGTCGCCCGCGCTGCCCGCCACGTAGCCCACCGGGCCCGGCCCGAGCCGCCGCTCGGTCAGCTCCTCCAGCCGGCCCAGGTCGGTGGGCAGCCGGGGCACCGCGCCCGTCATGCCGTCCAGATAGATCTCGTACTGGAAATCCGCCCAATGCTTCGCCATCCGTACCTCCCGCCTCTCCCCACCGGCCCCGCGCCGCGTCGCACCGCCGACCATACTGGCGGGTAGGGGACGGGTCGACCGTGCGGACGTGCCCCGCGCCGGGCCGTGCGCACCCACCGCCGAGGGGTGAGCCGTGGCCTCCGGCGCCGGGCGGGCGGGTACGGCAACCGGCCCGGGGGTGAGCGGAGGGTGAACGGACGTCGTCGCGCACGCGGTCGGCCGGAGTGTTTCAGGACGATTGCGGAGCGGGGGAGATCAGGCCATCCGGCCCGATCCCGTGATCGCCGGGCCCATGGATCGGGGGTCCACCTGTTCGGATTCCGTGACTTCGCGCCACTGATTCAATACGCAAGGTTACCGAATCCGGTGGGTCCGATGTGAGTTTCGGCGGCGGACTCGGCAGACTCCCGCTCGCCGGCCCGGCACCGACCGTGTCGCAGCCGGCACCACCCGTCGAATCCTGCGGAAGGAAGCACACAATGCGGAACACCGCGCGCTGGGCAGCCACCCTCGGCCTGACGGCCACCGCCGTCTGCGGACCCCTCAGCGGGGCCGCGCTCGCCACCCCGTCCAGCGCTCCCGCCTCCCTGTACGCCCCCTCGGCCCTGGTGCTGACCGTGGGCCACGGAGACAGCGCCGCCACCGCCACGCCGGAGCGCGCCGTCACGCTCAGCTGCGCCCCGACGGCCACCGGCACCCACCCCGCCGCGGCCGAGGCGTGCGCCGCCCTGCGCGAGGCGGACGGCGACTTCGAGGCCCTCACGGCGGGTGGCGACGTGTGGTGCACCCGGGAGTACCACCCTGTCGTGGTCACCGCCGACGGCGTCTGGCAGGGCAGGCGCGTCTCCTTGCGGCACACCTTCGCCAACGAGTGCGAGAAGAACGCTTCCGTCGCGAGCGTCGTCTTCTCCTTCTGAGACCGGGATCGCGCGGCCCCCGCGCAGCACCTGGGTCCCGTGACTGGGGAGTGCGGGCCCGGCGCGGGGACCGCGGCGATCCCGCCCCGGGGGCCGGCGGGCGGAGTGGGGCCTCCCGCCGGCCCCCGGTATCGCGGTGGGTCATCCGGGCCCGTCCGGCGCGGCGCGGCCACGGCCTCCGGCCGCACCGCCGGACGGGTCCGGAGCCCGCTTGCGGTGGCTGGTGTCGCACCACGGGTAGCGGCGGCTGCGGCGGCAGGTGCACAGGGCCACCCGGAACCGGTGGGACACGACCGTGGTGCCGTCCTCCAGCTCCACCTCGACCGGCCCGTCCACGAGGATCGGACCCTGCCGCTGCATCGTCACCCGGCGGGGCGCCGCGGTCCGCGGGGCGCCGCCGGGGCAGTCGTCAGACGGGTCGTTCGGCACGGATGACCACCAGCTCTTCCCTCTCCTCGGCCGGACCCAGCAGCCCGTGCGCGCGCAGCCAGTCCCGCCGCCTGCGCACGACGGGCCCGAAGCCGATCCAGCGGCGGCGCACCACGGCCGCCTTGAGGCCGGCCGTGCGCAGCAGGTCCAGGGTGCGGCCGGGATCGCTGAGCGTGGAGTGGACCACGAGCAGCACGCCACCGGGCCGCAGCAGCGCGGGCGCCTCCCGGCAGAGCCGGTCCAGTACGAGACGGCCGTCGCGTCCGGCGTCCCAGGCCCGCGACCTGCCCCGCGGCACGCGCCCGGCGTGCGGCGCCGGTACGTAGGGCGGGTTGGCGAGGACGAGGTCGAAGGTCCGGCCGTGCACCGGAGCGAACAGGTTCCCGCGCAGGGCCCGGACCGGCAGCCGGTTCAGCCGGGCGTTCAGGCGCGTGGTCCACACCGCCCGCCGTGACACGTCCACCGCGGTCACCCGCGCTCCGCGCCGGGCCGCCGCCAGCGCCAGGGCCCCGCTGCCGGTGCCCACGTCCAGGACCGCTGCGCCCGGGCGCAGCGCCTCGCCGGCCAGGGCCTCGGCGAGCAGCGCGGTGTCCTCCTGAGGGGCGTAGACGCCCGGGAGCACCAGGGCGTGTTCCGAAAGTCCCTCCCCCGGCCTTCGGCCGGGAGGTGCCCCCGGCCCCGCGACGCCTGGCACGCGCGCTCGCCGCGTTGTCGGGATCGTCCACGTACGCCCGGTACGAGGACGACCCTCCGCCTTGCGATCGCACGCACCAGACGCCGCGGGGCCCGCCCTCCGGGCGGACGGCGCTACTTTCGAAACACGCCCTAGTCGACTCACGTCACGCGAGTACCCCGGACCGCTGCGTTCACTGCTGTTCGACCGGTGATCAGCGCTGTTCACCGACGAGGCGGCCCGTCTCCGCGTCGAGCGGGACCCGCAGCGAGGAGCGGCCCGCGCGCCAGGCGGTGAGCAGCCGGTCACCGAGCCGGTCCTCCAGGTGGCCGGTGGCGTCGATGCCGAAGGCGACGTCGGCCGCCAGTTGCGGCTCCTCCTCCAGCAGCCCGGCGATGACCTCGTGGCGTACGACCTGCTCGTGCACCGCGTCCGCCTCGACGTGCTCGTCGTAGAAGAACTCGGCGGCGGGCCCGGCGCCCGTGCGGCGCATCGCCTCGGCCAGCCGCCGCGAGCCGGGCGAGGAGGTGATCTCCACGGCGGCGAAGTGGCCCACCAGCGCGCCGCGCAGTTCGCGGTGGAGCCCGAGCAGGGACATCAGGTTCACGGTGGCCAGCACCTCGGCGGTGGCCGCGTCCAGGTAGTGGCCGTACGTCGTGTCCAGCCCCAGGTCCCTCATCAGCTCCGCGAACAGCCGGGCGTGCACGCGCTCGGTGCGCCCGCCGCCGAACTCGTCGAACTCCACCGCCGCCATCGCCGCCTTGGCCCGGCCCCACAGGCGCGGCAGCACCCAGGCGTGCGGGTCCGCTTCCTTGAGGTGGTAGAGGGAGCGCTGGGCGGCGTACTCGCGCACCTGCCACAACTCGCCCTTGTCTTGCAGGTGGTGGGAGACCCCGGCGCCGTCCACCGGCTCGACCAGCAGGTCGCCGAGCGCGTCGTCCAGGCTGCCGTGGACCGTGGCGTCGGCGCGCAGCGCGGTCAGGAAGCGGTGTTCCAGCGCGGCCCGGACGCCGAGGAGAGGGGGGTCCCACTCGCGCTCGGCGGCGACGCCCGCGAAGCCGCGGTAGTGCAGCTCGTAGCAGAGGTACAGCGCGAGCTGGAGGTCGTCGCCGTAGGGCGCCGCGCCGCCCGCCTCCTCGGGCCGGGGGAGCGGGCGGGTGCCGCGCAGGTAGGCGCGGACGGCCGCGCTGAGCGGGCCGCGGGCGCAGGGCAGCTCGGGTCCTCGGCGAAGGTGGTCCATGGGCGGCGGGTACCCGGCGGGCCCCCGGTCATCCCCGGTCCGGTCCGGTCCCTCCCGCGGTGTCCTCCCCGGCCTCCCGTTCGGCCTCCTCCTGGGCCCGGGTGTTCGGGGTGATCGCCTCCCCGGCCTCGCCCCGGTGCCGGCGCTCGCGGCTGCCGTAGACGTCCGTCTCGGCGTTCTCGAACTCGCGCAGGACCTCGCCGAGCGCGGTGTCCGGCTTGTCCTGCGGCCGCTTCCCGTTCTTGTCCGGCATGGCCGGTTCCTCCTTCACTCGTCTTCCGCTTCTTCTCGTGCTTCTCGTGCTGCTGCGCCGGGTGGTTCTCTTCTCGCGTGGTGCGAGTTCCCCGCTTTCCGTCCCGGCTTCCCCGCTTTCCCGAGTCTCAGCCTCTCGCCGTCGCCGCCGCCAGGCGCAGCGGTACGGGCTCCGGGGGCGCGGGGTCCTCGCCGAGCCGGGAGACCCGCTCCCACCAGGAGGCTCCCGCTTCCCCCTCCTCGATCTGCCGGAGCAGCACGCCCTCGCGGATGGCCCACGGGCAGACGGTGACCGCCTTCAGGCCCATCAGCTTCATCGCAGTGTGCCCGACCAGCGCGCCGGCCAGGCTCTGCGCGGCGCGCGGTGCGGAGATGCCGGGCAGGGCGGCGCGCTCGGCGGCGGGCAGGGCGGCCAGTTCGCCGACCGCACGGCGCAGTGCCGCCCGGTGCAGCTCGCGTTCCACGAACGGGCCGTGCCGGCCGGGCGCGGCCCCGCACAACCGGGCCAGTTGCTGGAAGGTGCGCGAAGTGGCCACGGCGGTGCGCGGGCCCTCCCAGCGGACCCGGGCGGCCACGTCCCGCAACTGGTGCCGGACGTGGCGCCGCAGCGCCTTGAGCCGCTCCGGGGACGGCGGGTCCTCCTGCGCGAGGAACTCGTGGGTCAGCCGGCCCGCGCCGAGCGGCAGCGACGCCGCGAAGTCGGGGAGCCGGCCGCGGCCGAAGGCCACTTCGAAGGAGCCGCCGCCGATGTCGAGCAGGGCCAGCGGCCCCGACCGCCAGCCCATCCAGCGCCGGGCACCCAGGAAGGTCAGCTCGGCCTCGACCTCGCCGGGCAGCGTGCACAGCGCGACGCCGGTGCGGGCGCGCACGGCGCGCAGCACCTGGAGCCGGTTCGGGGCTCCGCGCACCACGGCGGTCGCGAAGGCGGGCGGGCCCGCCGCACCCCAGCGGGCAGCCGTCCGGCCGGCCTCCGAGACCGCCTCGACGAGCTGCTCCACGGCCTCCTCGGGGATGTCCTTCCCGGGCGTGACCTGCTCCGAGAGCCGTAGCCGCCACTTGGCGGTGTGCACCGGCAGCGGCGCCCCGCCCACCGCGTCGGCCACCACCAGCCGGACCGTCTTCGACCCCACGTCCATCACGCTGATTCGCATGGGCCGGTGGGTACCCAACCAGGTGATCTCCTACGCCTGACCGCGGCGGCAGCGGCGGATGAACACCGGGGGAACGGCCGGTTTCGCCCGGTTGGCGGCCCGGTGAAGCGCAAGGGCCGGCCGTCCTTCGACGAGCGGTGGCCGCCGTCCTGCGAGGAGCGGGGGCGCCGTCCTCACGGACGACGGCCCCGGCGCTCGGCCGGCCGTCGGCGGCCGGGTGCGCAGCTCGGTCGAGACCGCGTGCGCCGGGGCCGTCGGCAGCCGCGTGCGCCGGACACATGTGGACGACCGGTCACATGTGGACGACCGGGCCCGCGTCCGCGTCGGCCCGCGGCACGCCCGGGCGGAAGAGCAGGAAGGCGATGACCGCGCCGGCGGCGAAGAAGCCGGCCGACCACCAGAAGGCGGTGGTGTAGCTCTCGATCGTCGCCTGGGCCCGGACCAGCTTGCTGGACGCGTCGCGGCCGGACAGGTAGTCCGTGGCGGCGCTCGCGGCCAGCGTGTTCAGCAGTGCCGTGCCGATCGAACCGCCCACCTGCTGCATGGCGTTGACCGTCGCGGAGGCGACGCCCGCGTCTTCGGCGGCCACTCCGCCGGTGGCGAGCTGCATGGCGGGCGGCATGACCAGACCGAGGCCGATGCCGGTCACCACGAGCTGCGGCAGCACCGCGCTCACGTAGTGCGAGCCGGTGCCTATGCCGGTCAGCCAGGCCATACCGACGGTGGCGATGGCGAAGCCCAGCGGCAGCACGGCCTTCGGGCCGAGCCGCGGCACCAGCACGGTGGTGCCGAGCTGCGCGGTCACCATGAGCGCGCCGACCATCGGGAGGAACGCCACGCCGGTCTTCGTGGGGCTGAAACCGAGGTTCAGCTGGAGGTAGTAGGTGAGGAAGAGGAACACGCCGAACATGCCGGCGCCGGTGATCAGCACGGTGAGGAACGAGGCCGCGCGGTCGCGGTCGAGCAGGATGCGCAGCGGCATCAGCGGGTGCGCGGCCCTGGTCTGCCACCAGGCGAAGGCCGTCAGCAGCAGGCCGCCCGCGAGGAGAAAGCCCCAGGTCAGGGGTGAACCCCAGTGGTGCGTCTCGGCGTTGGAGAAGCCGTAGACCAGGGTGAACAGACCGCCGGCGACCAGGACGGTGCCCGGCACGTCCAGCTTGGAGCCGGCGGCGTCGCGGTGGTTGCCGAGCAGGACCCAGCCGCCCGCGAAGGCGACGACGGCGATGACCACGTTGACGTACAGCGTCCAGCGCCAGTCGAGGGCGTCGGTCAGCAGGCCGCCGAGGAGCAGGCCGACGGCACCGCCGGCTCCGGCGATGGCGCCGTACACGCTGAACGCGCGGGCCCGTTCGCGAGCGTCGGTGAACGTGGTGTTGAGCAGCGACAGCGCGGCCGGGGCGAGGAGCGCGCCGAAGACGCCCTGGAGGGCGCGCGCGGTGACCAGCATGCCGAAGCCGCCGGCGGCACCGCCGAGGGCGGAGGCCGCGGCGAAGCCGACGACGCCCACGAGGAAGGCGGTCTTGCGGCCGAACAGGTCGGCGATGCGGCCGCCGAGCAGCAGCAGGGAGGCGAAGGCGAGCGCGTACGCCGTCACGATCCACTGGCGGTTGCCGTCGGAGAAGCCGAGGTCCTGCTGGGCGGAGGGCAGGGCGATGTTCACGATGGTGGCGTCCAGGACCACCATCAGCTGGGCGACGGCGACGACCGCGAGGATCCACCACCGCCTGGGCGAGGCGGCGGGCGCCGCTTCGACGGCATCCGCCCGGATGCCGTCGGTCAGGGTCTTGTCGGACATGTTGGAACCATTCCGGTGAAGTCGTGGGACGTCGAGGTGTCGACCGGATAAAGAGAACGTAAACGAAACTGTTTCGTACACATCGAGCCTAGACGACGACGAACGAAACGGCAACGTTTCGCAGAAACGCTGCCGTGTCAGGGGGCGCGGGTGTGGGGGGGTGCGGGGTCGTGTCAGGGGGAGGTGCGGGACGGAGCGGAGATACGGACCGGTGTCAGGTCAGCTGCCGCCGCACCAGCTCGTGCAGCCGGCCGCCGGTGTCCGCGAGCAGTTCGGCCGGCGCCCCCTGCTGGACGACCCTGCCGTCCTCCATGACGATCACCCGGTCGGCGTCCAGCACCGTCGACAGCCGGTGGGCGATGACGACGCGCGTCGCGTCCAGCTTGCGGGTGCTCTCGATCACCGTGCGCTGCGTGTCGTTGTCCAGGGCGCTGGTCGCCTCGTCGAAGAAGAGGATCCGCGGCCGCCGCACCAGGGCCTGGGCGATCATCAGCCGCTGCCGCTGCCCCCCCGAGACGGCCCCGCCGCCGGAGACGAGGGTGTGCAGCCCCATCGGCATCCGCCGGATGTCCTCGGCCAGCCCCGCCAGCTCCGCCGCCGCCATCGCCTCCTCCGGCGTGCACGGCTCGGTGCCCCGGATGATGTCGAGGAGGGACCCGGTCAGCGGCTGGGCGTGCTGGAGCACGACCCCGCACTGCCGCCGCACCGCCGACCGGTCGAGCGCCGCCAGGTCCTGGCCGTCGTAGAGCACGCTGCCCGACAACGGCCGGTCGAAGCCGATCAGCAGCCGCACCAGCGTCGACTTGCCGCAGCCGCTCGGCCCGACGATCGCCACGAACTCGCCCGGCCGCACCTGGAACGACACGTCGTCCAGGACCAGCGGCCCGTCGTCGGCGTAGCGGAACGACAGCCGCCGCACCTCGACCGCGCCCGACAGCGGCCCCGGCCGGGTGCTTCCCGCCGGCACGGCGTCCAGCACCGGCCTGATCTCCTCGAACAGCGGCAGCGCGGCCACCGACGACACGAACGCCCCGGTCAGCTGGGTCACCGACGTCAGCAGCATCGTCACCGACGTGCTGAACGTCAGGAACGCCGCCGCCGACATCGAGCCGCGCGCCGGACCGGCCAGCAGCATGAACATCACGAGCGTGCACACCGGCAGGTACACCGCGCCCAGGACGGTGGTGAGGTTCTTGATCCGGCCCACCTTCTGCTGGAGTTCGCGGCTGTGCGCGAACTGCTCGGCCCACGCCGCGTACGCGTAGTTCTCCGCCGCCGCCACCCGCAGCTTCGGCAGTCCGCGCAGCGTCTGGAAGGCCTGGTTGTTCAGCTTGTTGCCGAGCACCACCAGGCGCCGCTGCCACCGCACCTGCCACAGACCGAGCCCCAGGAACACGGCCGCGATCACCACCAGCATGCCGACGGCCACCCCCGCCATCGACGGGCTGTACCAGAACAGCAGCGCCAGGTTCATCGCGCCCACGGTCCCCGACTGGGCGACCACCGGGCCGACCCCCGCCAGCAGCCGGCGGATCGCGCTGACGCCCATGGCGGCGCTGGCCAGTTCACCGGTGGAACGCCCGGCGAAGAACCCGGTGGGCAGTCTGAGCAGCCGGTCCCAGACGGCCGGCTGGAGCGTCGCCTCGATCCGTCCTTCCAGCCGCAGCACCGTCAGGTTCTCCAGGAGGGTGAACGCCGCGGCCACCACGCTGCTCACCATCACCGCCAGACACACCTGCGTGATCAGCCCCTGCTGGGCCCTGGGGACGTAACTCCCGAGCACCTTGCCCGTGGCGATCGGCACCAGTGCCCCGACGGCGACCGTCACGAGCCCGCTGACCAGCAGGTTCACCAGGTCCCGCGCGGTGCCGCGCAGGCTGAAGCGGAGCAGGGCGAGCGGCGAGAGGCGGCGGTCGGGCAGTGGGCGGTAGAACATCACCCCCCGCGGTTCGAACTCCTGCGCGTTGGCCTTCTCGACCGGGGTCTCCCGGCCGGTCCCCGGATGCACGGCGACGTACCCGCCGCGCCGCCACAGCAGCGCGACCGGCGCCCCCGACAGCGCCCGGTGACCCACCAGCGGACCCACGTCCTCACGCCACCAGCGGCCGTCCAGCCGTACGGCCCGGGTCCGCACCCGGGAGGCCTGGGCGACCCGCTCCACCGGATCGAGCCGGTCGTCGCCGGTACCGGGCCGCGGGGCCGCGGCGAGCGTGATCCCGGCGGCCCCCGCGACCAGCCGGCAGGCCGCGTAGGTGGCGTCCGCGTCGGCGGCCGTGGCCCGCCGCGCCGAGGACCGGCCCAGGGACGCGATCAGCGTCCGGTCGGCCTCGGCGCGGACCGCCTCACCGGCCTCGATGCCGGCCGCGGCGCGCAGTTCGTGGCCGCGTTCCAGCTCCTCGATCCAGCGGTCCAGCGCCGTCAGCAGCCGGTACTGCTGGTCCACGACGCTCTGCCACAGGGCGGGGTCCATCAGCAGGTCGGCCGCGGCCTCGGCGCCGTGGAGCGCTCCGTACTGCACGCTGCCCGGCGGCACCTGCATCCAGAAGACGTCGTCGTCGCCGGGCGCCCCGGCCCGTTCCCCGGCCGTCGGAGCCTGGAAGAGGACCGCCAGGCTCCGGCCGACACCGAGTGCCAGCGCGTACTCCAGGGGGCTGGAGGCAGGCGGTACGTACTGGGGGTTGCCGTACTCGTCGTACGACCACGACTGGGTGCCCGCCTGCTGGTACAGCTCGCGCAGCCCGATGCGGCGCACGACGCAGTCGCGCAGCGGGCGCGCGACCAGCGTGTGCCGGGGGCCCGCGACCGGACCGAGCAGCAGCGAGCCGGCCTCCAGCCGGCCCAGGTGGTGCCAGTGGCCCTGCTGCGCCGCGTCGACCGCGAACAGGTCCACCGCACCGGCCGCCACCAGCCACAGCACCTGCGGACCCTCCAGGTCCACACGCGCCAGGCCGGCGCAGTCGAGGGGCGTCCCCAGGGACGCGAGCGCCCCGAGGACCAGGTCGCCTTCGCCGACGGCCGTCATCCCACCGCTCCCCTCACCGCTCCCTGACCAGCGCCGCGTAGGCGCCGCCGCGCGCCACCAGTTCCTCGTGCCGCCCGCGTTCGACGACCGTGCCGCGCTCCAGTACGACGATCTCGTCGCTGTCCCGCACGGTGGACAGCCGGTGCGCGATCACCACGCAGGCGCAGCCGCGGCGCCGCAGGTTGTCCATGACGACCTGCTCGGTCTGAGCGTCCAGCGCGCTCGTCACCTCGTCGAGCACGAGGATGCTGGGCCGGCGCACCAGCGCCCGCGCGATCTCCAGGCGCTGGCGCTGCCCGCCGGAGAAGTTCCGCCCGTCCTGCTCCACGCGGCTGTGGATGCCGCCGGGTCTGCGCATCACCGTGTCGTGCAGCGCGGCGTCGCGCAGCGCCTCCAGCACGGCGTCGTCCGGGATCGACGGGTCCCACAGGGCCACGTTGTCGCGGACCGTGCCCTCGAAGAGGAAGACGTCCTGGTCGACGAAGGACACCGAGGCCGCCAGCGTCCCGCGCGGGATGTCCGCCAGGTGCCGGCCGTCGAGGCGGATCACGCCCTCCCACGGCGTGTACAGCCCGGAGATCAGCCGGGAGACCGTCGACTTCCCGCTGCCCGAGCCGCCCACCAGCGCGACCTGCTGCCCCGGGCCCACACTCAGGTCGAACCCCCGCAACAGCGGCTCGTCCAGCGGGCTGTAGCCGAAGGAGACGTTGCGCAGCTCCACCTGGCCGCGCAGCCGGCGCGTGGAACCACCGGTGCCGGGGCGGGCGTGCAGCGGGTCGGCGCGGAAGCTCTCCACGTCCTTGAGCCGGGCCACGTCGGCCGCGAAGTCCTGGATCCGGCCCGCGACGCCGTTGAGGCGGGTCAGCGGCGCCGTGAAGCGGGTCACCAGCGCCTGGAAGGCCACCAGCAGACCCACCGAGATGTGCCCCTCCACCGCCCGCAGACCACCGATCCACAGGATCAGCGCGCTGTTCAGCGTGGCCAGCGTCGGCGCCACCACGCCCAGCCAGGCGCTCGGCACCCCGAGCCGCTGCTGCTCCTCCAGCGTCGTGGCGTGCTGCCCGGCCCAGGTGCGGAAGTAGCCGTCCTCGCCGCCGGTCGCCTTCATCGTCTCGATCGACTGGAGCCCGGTGTAGGCGGTGTTGGTCAGCCGCGCGGTGTCCGCGCGCAGCTTCGCCGTCCGGGTCGCGCGCAGCCGCACCACCACCCGCATCGCCACCACGTTCAGCAGGGCCACGCCGATGCCGACGAAGGTCAGCTGCGGGTCGTAGGTGTACAGCAGCACGGCGTAGAGCACGACGACGATCGCGTCGACGCCCGCCGCGGACAGGTCGCGGGCCAGCGTCTCCGCCACCGCGTCGTTGGACTGCAGCCGCTGCACCAGGTCGGCCGGGCTGCGCTGGGCGAAGAAGGTCACCGGCAGCCGCAGCAGGTGGCGCAGGAAACGGGCGCTCGAGAGCGTGGAGGAGACGATGCGGCCGTGCAGCAGGTTGGTCTGCTGCAACCAGGTGAGGACGACCGTGAGCGCGACGCACGCGCCCATCGACGCGAACAGCACGCCCAGCAGCGCGCTCTGACCGCCGATCAGGTATGTGTCGATGTAGGTGCGGCTGAGCGCGGGCACCGCCGCGCCGACCAGCACCAGGAGCAGGCTCGCCAGCACGGCGGCGGGCAGCGTGCCCGCGGTGCCGCGCAGCCGGGCGGGCAGTGCGCCCAGCACACCCGGCCTGCGCCCGCCGCGGGTGAAGCCCTCGCCCGGCTCCAGGACCAGCACCACACCGGTGAAGCTGCTGTCGAAGTCCTCCATGGGCACGAAACGGCGGCCCTTGCCGGGGTCGTTGACGTACACCCCTCGGCGGCCGAGGCGGCGGCCCATGCCGTCGTAGACGACGTAGTGGTTGAACTCCCAGAACAGGACGGCCGGTGCCGCCACTTCGGCGAGGGCGGCGGTGTCCATCTGCATGCCCTTGGCCGTCAGGCCGTAACCGCGCGCCGCCTTCAGCAGGTTGCTCGCCCGCGAGCCGTCGCGGGAGACCCCGCAGGCGATGCGCAGTTCCTCCAGCGGGACGTGGCGGCCGTGGTGGCCGAGGACCATGGCGAGCGCGGCGGCACCGCACTCCACGGCCTCCATCTGGAGCACGGTGGGCGTACGGACCGTGCGGGCCCGCCCCCGGGGGACCGGGCGCCGGGGCGGGGCTGCGCGCCGTCGGCCGCGGGCCTGGCCGGCGCCGGTCACGGCAGCAGCCAGTCGACGGGACGCTGGTCGGCCAGCCGGATCGAGGCCGTGGCCGAGGTCATGGAGTCGAGCCGGAACGGCGGCCCGCCGGCGGACGACCACCGGTAACCGCTCTTCGTGGCGGGCGAGTCGAGGAGGCGCACGAGGACGGCGACCGGACGTCCCCGGCGGGTGAACTCCTCGCCCAGCCTGCTGTCCCCGAGGTAGGCGGCGATCTGCTGCGCGGACTGGGCCGAGCGGTCCACCGAGGCCACCCGGCCGCGCAGCACGCCGTACCGCTCGGCGGGCACGGTGGACACGGTCAGGTCGACGGCGGCGCCGGCGGGGACGGCCGCGGCGTTCTGCGCGGGCACGTACACCGTCGCGACCAGAGGATCGGCGGCGCGGGCCACCTGCTCGACGACGGCGACGTCCGCCCCGGTGCGGACGATCCGGCCGATCGTCGCGGCCAGCGCGGTGATCCGGCCGGCGGCGACCGTGCGGACGGCCGACTCGCCCCGGTCGGTGCGCACCTTCAGCACGGGCGAGTTCGCCGGGACGCGTTCGCCCTCCTTGACGAGGACCCCGGTGACCTGGCCCGCGACCGGGCTCTGCAGGACGTAGCTGCCCTGCCCGTGGGTCAGGACGGCGGGCGCGGAGACGGTGGAGGCCACGGAGCCGGTCACCGCCCACGCGCAGGCGGCGGCCATGACGACGAGCACGACGCCCAGCACGAGCCGGCCCCGGGGGCGGGCGAGCCGGACCGGGAGGTCGAGCTCCTCCGGCGACCGGAGCTTGGCGAGGGCCTGTTGGCGGAACTGCACGGAACTTCCCTCACCTGTGGCAGAGGCCTGTGCGGGGCGGTCTTTCGGTACGGCTGGTCCAAGGCGCCCGGACGCCCCGGCATGCGGGCACCCGCGCATCCGGGCACCCGGGAGTCCCGGAACCGCGGACGGTTCCGGGACCCGGCACGGCGCGGAGCGCTCAGAGACCGGCGACCAGGTTGGTGACCGGGGCGGTGTTCAGGCCGGTCACACCCTCGACGGTGCCGACGGCCGTGTCGACCAGGCCGGACACCGGGGCGACGCCGTCCACCAGGCCGGTGACGGTGCCGACGGCGTTCAGGGACAGACCGCCCGAGACGTTGTCGAGGTCGGCGTCCGAGATCTCGACGGTCTCGACCTGGGGGGTGGAGTTCATGCTGGAACTTCCCTTCGTGTGGCTTCTCACTGGAGGAGCGGCTTCCGCTGCGGACAGACGGAAGGCCGCGAGCGGGGGCAGCCGGGCGTCGCTGTGGCAAGCGTCCGGCGGGCCCCGCGGTGCGATGGATCAAAGCACGGCGGGAACCGGCGCATCCACTCGACCAGGCCTCTCACCAGGGAACTTTCCGCGTCGACGCCCTCATCCGTGCATGTCCGGGCACGACTTGCCGGTCACTTCTTCACAAGCCGCACGGCATCGGCTCACCCCTGCTCTTGCCGACCTGGCACGGAATCCGGCACTCCGCGCCAAACGCGCCACCGGGGGCGCGCGGTTGTGCAGATCCGCGCCGCCCGGTGACCTCACTGGGCACGCACTGTGCAGATTCGCTGAAGCATGCATTCCGCTTCCTGCGCGGGAGGGTTCGCCTACCCATGGTGTTTGATCAGTCGCAGGTTGTGAGAGCTCTCCGGTGCCGTGCGCCCCGCCTCAGCCGTCCCCGCGGGCGCGCAGCAGCAGCACCGCCACGTCGTCGATCCGCTCCCGCGCCGCCGAGCCGTGATCCACGAGGAGGTCGGCCAGCCGGCCCAGCGGGAGGTCCCCGGCCTCGCCGAGCCGCTGCCCCAGCTCGGCGAGCGCGTCCTCGATGTCCGTGCCGGGCGACTCGACGAGCCCGTCCGTGTAGAGGACGAGCACCGAACCGGGGGAGAGGCCGACCCGTGTCGTGGGGTACGCCGCCGCCGCGTCGATGCCCAGCAGCGGGCCCCCGGCGAGGTCGAGCACGCGCACCCGCCCGTCCGGCCGGCGCAGCAGCGGCGGCGGGTGCCCGGCCCGGGACATCACGGCGCAGCCGTCGGCCGGGTCCAGCCGCAGGTACAGGCAGCTGGCGAACAGTTCGACGCCCAGCTCCATCAGCAGCCGGTTCGTGCTCGCCATGACCTCCTGCGGCTCCTGGCCGACCGTGGTGTACGCGCGGATCGCCGTGCGCAGCTGCCCCATCAGCCCGGCGGCGGTCACGTTGTGCCCCTGCACGTCCCCGATCACGGCCGCGGCCAGCGGCCGGGTGGGCACCAGGTCGTAGAAGTCGCCGCCGATCTCCATCCCCTGCGTGGCAGGCAGGTAGCGTGCGGCCGCCTCGAAGCCCGGCAGCCGGGGCAGCGACCGGGGCAGCAGCGCCTGCTGCAGGCCGTGGGCGAGCCGGTGCTTGGCGTCGTAGAGCCGGGCGCGTTCCAGCGCCTGCGCGATCAGGCCGCCCAGGCTCGTCAGGACGGCCCGCTCGTCCGCGGGGAAGGGGTGCGGGTGGGCGTAGGAGAGCACGCACGTGCCCACCGGGCGGCCGGACGCGATGAGCGGCAGGTACGCCCAGGCCGCGAAGCCGTCGCGCACCGCCTGCCGCACCGGGTAGAGCCGTTCCAGCTGCCGGCGCGACTCGAAGAAGGCGGGCGCCCCGGTCGACAGCACCCGGGTGCTCGGGGTCGGCGCCGTGAGCGGTGTGCCGTGGAACTGCTCGACGGCCCGCGGGTTCGGATAGCCGCGGTGACCGAGCACGTGCAGCCGCCCCGACTGGGAACCGAGGATCATCAGGGCCCGGCTGCCGACGGCCGGCACGATCTCGTCCGCGACCAGCCGCACCACGTCCTGCACGCCCACCGCCTCGGTCAGCGCCCCGGCCAGCCCCAGCACCCGCGAGATCGTCACCAGGCCGGCCGGCGCCGGACTCTCGCCTGGCCGGGGCGCCGGCCGGTCCAGCTCGGCGACCGCGCGGGCCCGGCTGATCCGCACGCTCAGCCCGGTGGTGCTGGGATACATCCGGAACGACAGCCACTCACCGGGCGGGCGCAGCGCCACGAAGGAGGTGACGTGCTGGCTGAGCAGCGCGGCGCGGTAGCGGTCCTCGTACATCGGGTCGTTCAGCCACGGCACCGACGCCCACAGCCGGGTGCCCAGCAGCTCGGCGACGGGCAGCCCGAGCAGCTCGGCCGCGGCCGGGTTGGCGAAGGAGACCCGGCCGTGCAGGTCGAGCGAGGCGAGCCCGTACGGCAGCCGGGCCGTCATGCGGGCCGCCTCCACCGAACCGAGCGTGCCGGCCACGCCGCCGGCGGGCGGTGCGGCCAGCAGATCGGGCTCCGGGAGTACGGGGCGCTGTTCCGCCGCCGCCCGCTCCAGCCGCAGCGCGAGCCGGTCGCAGGCCGCGGTCAGATGCTCGCGCTCCCAGTCGGACAGCACCGGTGGATGGGCGTCGGGCCAGGTCACGAAGACCGCCCCGTACGCGTTCGCACCCGTGGCCAGCGGCAGCGCGGCCAGAGCGAAGGGGTACGGCAGCACCACGGCGATCCGGGGATAGCGGCGAGCCATCTCCTCCTCGCCGCCGACCCAGATCAGCCGCCGCTCGCGCACGGCCTGGGCCACCGGGATCGGCGCGCTCAGCCCGACCCGCTCCCAGGGCGCCGCGAACGCCCGCGGCATGCCTGCCATCACGGCCATCTCCAGCACCGGCTGGTCCGGTGCCAGCAGGTACACCGCGCCCGAGTGCGCGTGGACCTCGTCCAGCATGGCGGCGAGCGCCAGGGACAGCAGGGGGCGGCCGACGGACCCGGTGGCGGCCATCGGGGGCTGTCCGGACGTCCGCCCGTCGGACACGCCGACCACCTCCTCGCGGGGCCGCGCCACGGTTTCCGGGAACCCAGGCTCTCCCCTGGCGGTCCGCCCCGCACGGCGAGCGGGGCGGAAGGGACTCGGTGGGCGCCCCGTGTACCCCGTGCGGCGCGGCTCATGCCCACTGACTTGGGGCGCGTGGCGGCGGACGGCCGCCGCGAGTGCGCCCCCGCGCCCCGCGTTGGCCAATTCTCCGCGCCCCGGGGGCGTCCGCGCCCCCAACAATTGGGCACGCGCACACCATCATCACGAGAAGCGGCGCAGGGGCGAACCGAAGGGGTGGCAGTGATCCGGATACTTCTGGTGCACGACGCGTGTCTGGTGAGATCGGTCATGGCGGAGTGGCTGCGCCGGGAGCCCGACCTGGGGGTCTACGAGACGCCGTGGCGCGGCGCGCCGGCGCAGGCGAGGACGGTGCGGCCGGACGTGTGCGCCGCCGACCTCGACCACACGCGGGCGCGCGAGCCCGTGCCGCTGGGCGAGCTGTGTCCGCGCGAGGCGGGCCGCAGGCCGCCGCGTCTGCTGGTGCTCACCACGGCGGACCGGCCCGGGCTGTTACGGCAGGCCATCGAGGCCGGGGCGCTCGGGTACGTGGACAAGAAGGGCTCACCGGACCGCCTGGTGCGGGGCATCCGGCGCGTCGCCGCGGGGGAACGTTTCGTCGACGAGTCGCTGGGCCTCGGCTTCCTCAAGGCCGCCGAGATGCCGCTGACCCGGCGCGAGCTGAGCGTGCTCTCACTGGCCGCCCAGGGAGCCTCGGTCGCCGAGATCGCCGGGAGCCTGCACCTGTCCCACGGGACCGTGCGCAACTACATGGCGGCCATCACCCGCAAGACCGGCGCCCGCAACCGCATCGACGCCATCCGCATCTCGCAGGGGGAGGGCTGGCTGTGAACCGGGGGGCGCCCAGCCGCCGACCAGCTCCCGGTAGAGCCCGCAGCCCCGCAGCAGCTCCTCGTGGGTCCCGTACGCGGTGTCCCGGCCGTCCATGACCAGCACGCGGTCCGCGCGGCGCGCCGAGCTGAGCCGGTGGGCCACCACCACCAGGGTGCTCCCCGGCCGGGCGGCGAAGGCGTGCTCCGCGCGGGCCTCGGCGTCCGGGTCCAGGTGGCAGGTCGCCTCGTCGAGCAGGACGAGCGGGGCGTACGACAGGTACGCCCGGGTCAGCGCGATCAGCTGACGCTCGCCCGCCGACAGCGCCGCCGGGTCGACCAGGGCCTCGGGGCCGCCCAGGCGGCGCAGGAGCGGGGCCAGTCCGACCGTCTCCGCCGCGGCGAGCAGCTCCTTTGGGGGGACCGGGGCGGGGCGCAGGTGGGAGAGGTTCTCCCGGAGCGTCCCCGTGTGGACGTACGCCTCCTGCGGGATCAGCACCCGGCACGCGGCGGCGCCGGACCCGGGGACCCGGCGCCCGTACACCTCGATCTTCCCGGCCGCCGGTTCCAGCAGCCCGGCGACCAGCGAGGTGAGCGTCGACTTGCCGATCCCGCTCGGCCCGACGACGGCCAGGTGAGCGCCGTGCGGGACGACGAGGTCGAGGTCCCGCACCACGGGTTCACTGTGCGGGCCGTAGGCGAAGGTGACGGAGGTGAGGGCGAATGCGGGGGCGGTTTGTGAGCCCGGCACGGGCCGGGGCGCGGGTTCCGTGGCGCAGGGGGCGACGGGGGCGGGATCCGGGCCCGTACCGTGAGGGAGGACCGGGTCGTCACCCGGGCTGTCCGTACTGTCCGTACTGTTCTGGTTGTCCGGGGCGAGGCGGCGCAGGACCACCGTCAGGCGGGCGCCGCCGGCGCCCAGGCCGTGGATCAGGTTCTGCAGGGCCGGCAGGAGCGACTGGGTGACGTAGGCGAGGGCGCCCACCAGCGCGCCGGGCGTCACGTCGTGGTCCAGCAGCCACGGCGCGGCGACCAGGAGCAGGACGACCGGCGCGTGACCGCCCACGGCGAGCGCCGTCACCCGTAGGACACCCCACCGGGCCAGCGCGCCCGCCGCCCGCCGCTCGGCCTCGACGCACTCGGCGAGAGCGGCCGCGACCTGCGCCTCCGCACCGAAAGCCGTCACGTCCCGCAGCCCCGGGCACACCTCGCCCAGCCGCTGGGCGAGAAGTTCGTCGGCGGCGAGGTACGCCTCCTGGCGCAGGGCGAGCGGACGCAGCGTCACCGCGAACAGGGCGATCGCGGCGACCAGCGGCGGCACGATCACCGGCACGAGCGGCGGTGCCAGCGAGAACAGGCCGACGACGGCGCCGGCCGCGGCGACCACGAACGACCGGGAGACCAGCACCAGCCCGGCGAAGGTGTCGCGCGCGATCTCCACCTGCTGGGTGAGCCCGGACAGGGCACCGCCGTCCGCCTCCCGCACCCCGCGCGCCACGACCCGCTCCACGAGCCGGTCCCGCACCGGCTCGACCAGCGCGGCGACCGAACGGTAGACCCGCCCCGTGCCGTACGCGCCGAGGAGGACGCCCGCCCCGGCGACCCCCAGCCAGGCCAGCCCGACCCCCGTCCGCCCCGCCAGGAACCCGGAGTCCAGGGCGCGGGCCGGCGCGTAGCCGAGCAGGAACGTCTGCCCCGTCTCCAGCACCGACCACCCGCCCAGCCGGACCAGATCCCGCCACCGGGCGCGCAGGAAAGCGAGGCCGCGCCGGTACGCACCGCTCGCCGTGGCCGGCGGGCGCACAGGCGTGCCCGCGCCGGTCGCGTCCGCGCCGGACGTGCCCGGGCGCCCGCCCCGCCCCGCGCTCACGACCGGGCCCCCTGAGCCGGCCCGTCCGCCCCCGTGCCCGGGGCCAGGGCACCTGGCCCGTGGTCCCCCTCCTTCTCCTCCGCCTCCCCGAACACGCGCCGGTACCCCTCCTGCCGCCACAGCCGGGCATGCGTGCCCACAGCCCGTACGCGCCCCTCGTCCAGCCAGGCGACCGTGTCGGCGCGGGCCGCGGTCGCCGCGCGGTGGGCGACGACGAGGCGGGTGGTGTGGCCACCGCCCTGCGCGAGGGCGTGTGTGATGTGGTGCTCCGTGACGGTGTCCAGGCTGGAGAGGGCGTCGTCGAGGACGAGGAGCCGGCCGTCGTGGGCGAACGCGCGGGCCAGACCCAGCCGTTGGGACTCGCCGCCCGAGCGGGGCGCGTCGGCCGGAGCGGTCGCGTAGCCGTCGGGCAGGCGGCGGACGAAGTCGTCCGCGCGGGCGGTGCGGGCCGCCTGCCGGATCCGCTCGGGGGAGCGCGCGACCGGGCCGAGGCCGATCGCGTCCTCGACGGTCGCCCCGATCAGGACGGGCCGTTCGAAGGCGTGGCAGACGGCGCCCCGCAGGTCGGCGTGGGTCAGTTCGCGCAGCGGCACCCCGTCCAGCAGCACCTCCCCGGCGTCCGGGTCGCACAGGCGCCCGGCGAGGGCGGCGAGCAGGGACTTGCCGGAGCCGGAGCGGCCGACCACGGCGAGGGTCGTTCCGCCGGGCACGGTGAGGTCGACGCCGTGGAGCACCGTACGGCCGCCACGCCGTGCCGTGACGCCGCGCAGCTCCAGGCGCCCCGGCCCCGGCGGCAGCCGGCGCCCGCCGTGGGCGGGGGCCGGCTCGGCCAGGACCTCGGCGAGGCGGCCGGCCGCCGCGCGGGCCCGTACCAGCGCCGCGAGCTGCCCGACCAGCGCGCCGATGCCGCTGGCGAGGACCGCGTAGCGGGAGGCGGCCAGGACGTCGCCCACGGTCAGCCGGTGCCGGGCGAGCAGCAGCCCGGCGACGGCGACGACACCGAGGTGCAGCAGCGGGGCCACGGCGACGGCCCGCGCGGCGGCCCGCGCCTGCGCGCGCCACATGCGGTGGCCCGCCCGGGACAGTTCGGGCAGGGGGCGCAGGATGCGTGCCGTCTCCCGGCCCGCCGTGCCGGCCGCCCGGATGGTGCGGGCGCCGCCCACGGCCTCGGCGAGCGCCGAGGCGATCTTCCCCTGCACCTCCTGGTACCGCGTCACGCACTGTGAGGCGTCGCGGGTGAAGGCCCGCAGCAGCAGCGCGAGCAGCGGCGCGCCGGTCAGGAACACGACCGCGAGCCACACGTCGAGGAGGCCGAGCGCCACCACGGCGCCGACCGGTCCGGCCACCGCCGCGACGGCCGCGGCGATCGAGGTGGGCGCGGTGCCCGCCTGGGCGGCGCTGCCCACGAGCCGGGCGACGAGTTCACCGGAGCCGAAACGGGCGGTGGCGCGCGGCCCGAGGGCCAGGACGTGTCCGGTCAGCCGCAGGCGCAGCCACGCCGTCGCACGGGCGCCGGTGGTGCCGTCGAGCACGGTCTCGGCCATGTCGAGGACGGTGAGCAGGGCCAGCAGACCGACGGAGCAGCCGACCCAGCGGCCCGCCGGTGCCCGGCTCAGCAGCAGGTCCAGGGTGCGGCCCAGTACGGCGGGCAGCAGCAGTCCGGTGCCGGCCGCGGCCGTGCTCACCAGGCCCAGGGCGACGGAGCGCCCCGCGCCGTGGCGCACGGCCGAGCGCAGCAGCGTACGGGCGGTCACCGGCCGGACGGCGCCGCCGGCGGGGCCCGGCGGCGCCGTCCCACGCCTGCGGCCACGGGTACGGCCGGGGCGCCGGCTGTGGCCCCGGCCCTGGCTACGGGTGCTGCCTGGCATCCTCTGCCTCGCCTCTCACACGCAACGGACCGCGTCCTCACACGCAACGGACCGCGTTCTCAAGCGGAACGGACCGTGTCCTCACGCGGAACGGACCCCGGGCGGTCGCGCTCCCCGCGAGGGGAGGACGACCGCCCGGAGCCGTTGGTCGGACGGTGCGGGTCAGAGGCAGAGCAGGACGCTCACCGCGCTGACGCACGACAGCAGGCTGGCCGTGCTGGCGCCGCCGCCACCGCCGTGGATCTCGTCGGACTCCATCGTCTGCAGGTCGAGCAGTGCCATGCTGTGTCCTTTCGGTCGGCCCCGGACGGTGCCGGGGCTTCGGTCGGTTCCCACGTCGGGGACGGGGGTCGGGTCACGACTCCGTCGATCACGGAGCCGCGTCTGTGGGGGCCGCCTGAGCCGCGGCCGGGTGGGGCAGGAACGGCAGGGCGGCCCGGGCCTCGCCGTCGAGTGCCGCCGCGAGCGCGAGCAGGCAGCCGGCCGTTCCGGTGGCGAGGTCCATGGACAGCCGCATCATCTGGTGTCCGGGGAAGGCGAGCCCGCCCTCGTACGCCATCGCGTACCAGCCGAGGGCGTCGACCTGGGCGGCCAGCCGCTTGGGGGTGGCGCCGGGTGCCGTGGTGCGGCTGAGGTGCAGGATCATTCCGGCGCGGCCCTGGAAGAGGCCGGGCTGGGCGTAGAAGCGGGAGGTGGCGGCGGTGAGGACGGCGTCGCGGGCGCGGGCGAACTCCTCGTCCGGCGCGTGCGCGAGGTAGTCGTCCAGGACCATGCCGATGCCCGCGCTGCCGTCGCCCAGGTACGGCAGGGTGCGCCAGCCCTCGTCGACCTCCAGGCCGCCGCCGCTCGGCTGCACCACGCACTGCTCCAGGTCGCGGCGGAGCGCGACGGCGGCGGCGTCGAGCAGCGCGCGTTCGCCGGTCCACTCGTACTGCCGCAGCAGGAACAGCGCGACTCCGCTCGCGCCGCGCAGCAGCCCGGCCCGCCGCCGGGGCGTGTCCGGGCGGGGCTCGGCGAGCCGTGCGGTGAGCAGGTGCGCCGCCTCGGCGGCCCGCTCGCGCAGCTCCGTCTCGCCCGTCGCGCGGGCCAGGGAGCCGAGGACCAGGCCCAGCCCGGCCAGCCCGCCGCGCAGGTCGGAGGCGAGTTTCTGCCAGCGCTCGCGCAGGATGCCCTCGACCAGGTCCAGGGCGCGCCCGCGGTGGCCGAGCCGGTCCAGGACGTGCGCGACGCCCGCGAGGCCGTCGTAGAGGCCGAAGGGTGTGCCCGGCGGCGCGGAGGCGGTCCGCGCGAGCAGCCAGCGTTCGCCCTCCTCGTAGCGCCCGGCCCCCGATTCGGCCAGTGCGTACAGGACTCCGGCCGCGCCGTGCGCGAGGCCGAGGCCGCCACCGTCGGTGAACTGCGCGATGTCTCCGGGGAAGAGCCGGTCCTCGCGGTCCGGCGTCGCCGAGGCGAGCAGGGCCCCGGTCATGGAGTCGCGGCTCGCGGGCCAGTCCGCCGGGTCCTGGTACGAGGGCGTGCCGCGCCCCGCCGGGAAGGCGGTTCCCGTTCCCACCCCCGTCGGGCCCGCGCTCCCGGTCCTCCCGTGGCCGGCGCGGCGGTCGTGGCCGGCGTCGCCGTCCCCGGCGCGGGGGGCGCCGCCATCGCGGGTGATCTCCGCCACGGCCTCGTCGAGGAAGTCCCCGGGGATGTCCGGGAACTGCTCGGCGATCACCTCGGCCAGGTGGGCCGCCTTGCCCCGGTCGATCACGAAGAGCGTGGTCACCGGCAGGAACAGGGCGAGCCGCAGGCAGGCCAGGGCGTAGCGGTCCACGTCGGGTCCGGTGCGGTCCGGCGGGGCGAAGAAGCCCGGGTGGGCGACGACCTGCCGGCCGTCCTCCTCGGCCGGCGCGGCGGCCTCGAAGTCCAGCAGGTGCACCGACTCGTCGTCCGGCCCGACGACGATGTTGAACACGTGCAGATCGTTGAAGACGATCCCGCGGGCGTGCACCGCCGCCACGGCCCGCTCCACCGCGGCGTGCACCCGCAGCGCCCACGCCGTGTACGCGGCGACGGCCCGCGGGTCGGGGTCCGGGGTGAGCAGCGGGTGCCGGTCACCGAAGTAGGAGTTGAGCGGCCGCCCCTCGACGAAGTCCATGACGAGGAAGCGGTGCTCCCCGAGGGTGAACCAGTCGCGCACCTCCGGCACGACCCCGGTCCCGGAGAGCCGTTCCAGGGCGTTCTTCTCGCGTTCCAGCCGCATCACGGCGTCGGCGCCGTCCGCGGCGAGACCCGCGTGCGGCCGGCCCTCCTTCAGGACCACCCGACGGCCGTCCCGTGTGTCGGTGCCCGTGTAGACACCGCCGCCGTTGGAGAAGTGCAGCGCCTTCTCGATGCGGTACGGCAGTTCGCCGACCGTCGTGGTGTTGCGCGCCGCCAGGTGCGGTTCCAGGAACGCGGGCAGCGTCACCCAGGCGGGCACCTGGAAGGACGGCGCCCGACGGTCCGGCACCAGACGCCCCTCGCCGTCGCGCACCGCGGGCACCAGCGAACCGCGCTCGTCGACGACGAAGGCCCGCGCGAACGCGCCGTAGCGGACGTAGAGCGGTCCCTCGCCCCAGCGCAGGTCGGTCAGGATGTACGGCCCCTCGAAGCCCTCCAGCAACGCGCCCAGCTCGCGCAGCACCTGGTGCAGCTGCTCCTCGCCCTCCGGGTAGACGGTGACGAACTTGCCGCTGGTGTCGCGCGCCGCGTACTTCGTGTTCCGCAGGTGCAGCAGGTGCGGGCCGGGGACGAACTTGAAGGGGATCCGGCGCGGCACGCAGTAGTCCCAGACGATCGCGGCGATCTGTTCGGCGTTGTCGCGGGTGGCCGAGGCGTGGATCTTCCACCCCTGCGCCGGCCCGGGAGCCGGGCCGCCGTCCGCGCCGAGCGGGGTCAGCGTCAGCCAGTCGCCGGTGCGGGTCGCCTCCCACCCCCGCGGTACCGCGCGCCGGGCCGTCCCGTACAGCGGCGCGGCGGTCCGCCCCTCCTGTGACAGCCGGTCGGGCGTCTCGTAGAAATGCGGATCGGCGAGCGCGTACACCTCGTAGCGCTGGTCCATGTCCGTCCCCCCTTCCTGGCCTCCCTGGTCGGCACCGAGCCTTCCAGCCGGGCGGGGGCCGCCGACAGTCACGTCTGTCACGAGACCACCGTGCGGAACGCATGCGTCAAGACACGTTCGATGAGCGGTGTTCGAACGATGCCGGGCGGCCCGCGCCGGAACCGCGAACCGTCACAGGGGCCGCGCGTACGGCCCGTACGCGCGGCAATGGCCGACGTGGCCGGTGAGCGCGCTGCGGCACGTGGATCGAGGGCCGCGCGGGCCGGACTCGGGATGGGCGCGCTCACCGCCGGCCCGGCCCGGCCGCCCGGTGCGTCCGCCGACCCGCCACACGGGTGCGCCGCAGCGCCGGTACGGCAGGTCTGAGCCGCGCGCCCGGCTGCCGTGCCTAGTGTCCTGGGCTGTGTCACACACCTTCGAAGAGCTTGTGGCGAAGCAGCGCGCGGCCGACGAGGCGCACACCCGGGTCGAACAGCTCCGGGCGACCTACGGGCCGCCCGCGCAGGAGCGGTGGACCGGCGCCCAGAGCGAGACGTACGAGACGGCCCTGCGCGCCTGGCGCGACCTCGCCCGGGACCTGCAGACCGCCCTGAACGAGTACGCCAGCGACGAGGGAAGGCCACGGCACGGGGTCGAGGCCGACGTGGAGCGGGCGGCGCGCTCGGCCGAGCAGGACGGAACCGCCGCACCCGACGGCTCCTGAACCGCGCCGGGGGGCCGCCGTGGAGCCGGAAACGGCCGTGCGGTGCGGCAGCGCCCTGCGGCGGGGCGGGCGGGCGCGGTGGGCGGGCCCCCTGTCGCCGTCGCTGCCGGTGGGTGGGGCGCGGACCCTGCGACCGCGGCGTGTCCGGACTCCGCAACCGTGCGACCGCGACGTATCCGCCGGGTCCCCGCGGGTACCCGAAGCGCATGGACACCTCCCGTTACGAAGCAGCCGGGGGCGCCGGGTCGGTCTTCGGGATCGTCGTCATCGTGGTCGGCGCCATCGTCATCGTCGGCGCGCTCATCTGGGCCGTCCGGTTCGGCATCAGGGTGAAGCAGCGCGAACCGCGGACCCCGCGGGCCGGCGAGCACCCGACGCTGCCGGACTCCGGGCCCGTCCACGAGACCCAGCAGCGACGCGAACCCGACGAGGTGCCGCGCGCCGAGGAGACCGGTCGCCGCCTCACCCCGCATGAACTCGGCTCGTCCGGCACCCGGCGCAGCGACGACCAGGACCGCCCGCGCTGGGACCCCGGCTCCAGCGGCTCCTTCGGCAGCGGCGGCTCCGGCGGCAGGTGACCTGCGGGACCGTCGGCCGACGTACCGCCGACGGGTTTGCCGCCGGCGCCGCCGGGGACCCGACCGGCCAGGAACCGAGGGGGTCCGCACCGGGCTCCCGCCGCACCGGACGCAGAAGGAAGATGAGGAGCCGTGACCGCGCACATCACCGAGGAACCGGTCGTCCAACCTGTCGAGACGGGCTGGGCCAGGGCCCGCCGGGCCCGGGAGAAGCGCATGCGCACCTGTCTCCCGGCCGTCGGGGACCTCGGCGGAACGCAACCGGGGCGCGGGAGCGGCGACGGGGGCGGCGAGTGGAACATCGTACGGGGCGAGGACTGACCGTCCGCCCCGCGCACGGGGGCCCGTCCTGACCGACGGGGGTGT
>NZ_JBHJUW010000115.1:0-28613 GCF_042268205.1 Streptomyces sp. NPDC056160 | reverse complement strand
ACCGGAATCCGGTCGGGGCCCACCCCCTTGTCCTTATCTCCCTGCGTCCGCCCGCGTCTCCCCGTGTGTCACAGGTCCAGCGCCCGCAGCACCAGGCCGGACGCCGGCTTCGGACCGAACGACGTCGACTTGCGAGGCATGGTGACGCCCTGGCGGGCCAGTTCGCGCACCAGGTCCTCGCGGACCGGGTGCAGCAGGACGGCCGTTCCGCCGTCGCGCTCGGCCTTCGCGACGGTGGCGGCGGTGTCGTGGATGTAGGCGATCCGGGTGGGATCGTCCTCGGGGATGTGCCAGACGTGCTTCAGGAGGGAGGCGTGCAGGACCGTCGCATCCAGCGTGCGCCAGGCGGCCGGGCGGTCGGCGGGGACCGTACGGGCCAGGAGGCCGGGGTCCGGGCGGTCCACGAGGTGGAAGGAACCGTCGCCGGCCAGCAGGAAGGCGTTGCCGGCGCAGGCCGCGTCCGCCAGGACCTCCAGGGCTTCGGGCAGAGCGGAGCCGTCCAGCCGCCGTACGCGGAACAGGCCGGCCAGCGCCGACAGGGCGTCCGCGACGGGGAGGCCGTGCAGCAGGCGGTGGATGGCCCGGACCCGCAGGGGGTAGCGGGCGGTGTCGACCAGGAGGACGAGACCGTAGTCCCAGGCGCTGGGGGAGGGGTGCTCCGTGCGCAGGCGCCGGTAGGTCGCCCAGCGGTGGTGCCCGTCGGCGATCAGAGCCTGGTGCCCGGAGAGGTCCTCCCGGACCCCGGCCAGGTCGGCGGGGTCGGTGACGGCCCACAGGCGATGGCTGAAACCGTCCTCGGTGGTCGTGGACAGCAACGGCGGCTGTTCGGCGACGCGTTCGACGACCACGGTCGTCGCGGCCGTCGAGCCGTTGCCGCGGTAGGTGAGCAGCAGGGGTTCGAGGTTGGCGCTGGTCGCGCGCATCAGGGCGGCGCGGTCGGCGACGACGTGGGGCATCACGTCCTCGTGCGGCAGCACCACGCCCTCGGCGGGGTCGGACACCCGCAGCGCGCCGATCAGCCCCCGTTGCAGCATGCCGTCGGCGTGCCGCTGCTCGTAGACGTACAGGCCCGGCTGCGGGTCGGCGGTCAGGACGCCCTCGGAGAGCCAGCGGCGCAGGGTGTCGGCCGCCTGCTCGTTGCGGGCGGTGGGCGTGCCGGCCTGCGGCAGGATCAGGCGGACGATGTTGTGGGGGTCGGCGGACTGGAGGTGGTGCAGGCCGTCGGGGCGTACGACGACGTCGTACGGAGGGGATGTCACGGCGGCCAGACTGCCGACCCGGTCGGGGTCGTAGCGGAGGCCTCGGAACGGGGTGAGGTCGAGGCCGCGGCGCGGTGTTGCCGGCGAGTGACCTGCTGTGTTCATCCCGGCATCGTACGTGTGTCAGTGGCATGGGGGATGATCGGGGGAAAACCGGCACCACGAGGAGCGATGCGGAATGAGTCAGGGCGTCAGGACGAGGCCGGAGGGCAGTGGGCGGGCCCTGAGCGAGGCGTACGACACGGCCCTGCTCGACCTGGACGGGGTGGTGTACGCGGGGGGTGACGCGATCGCGCATGCCGTCGACTCCCTCGCCGCCGCACGCTCGGGCGGCATGCGGTTGGCGTACGTCACGAACAACGCCCTGCGCACCCCGGACGCGGTGGCCGCGCACCTCACCGACCTGGGGATAGCGGCCGAGGCCGCGGACGTCGTCACCTCGGCGCAGGCGCTGGCCCGGCTGATCGCGGATCAGGTTCCGCGGGGCGCGCGAGTGCTGGTGATCGGCGGTGAGGGGCTGCGGGTGGCGCTGCGCGAGCGCGGCCTGGAGCCGGTGGAGTCGGCCGAGGACGACCCGGCGGCCGTCGCCCAGGGGTTCGGCGGCCCCGACCTGCCGTGGGGCCGCTTCGCGGAGGCGTGCTACGCCATCGCGCGCGGGGTGCCCTGGTACGCCTCCAACACGGACCTGACGATTCCGAGCGCGCGCGGGATCGCGCCGGGCAACGGCGCGGCGGTGGAGGTCGTCCGGATCGCCACGGGTGCAAACCCGCAGGTGGCGGGCAAGCCGCTGCCGCCCATGCACCGCGAGACGATCCTGCGTACCGGCGCGCGGCGGCCCCTGGTGGTGGGGGACCGGCTGGACACGGACATCGAGGGCGCGTTCAACGGCGGGGTGGACTCGCTGCTCGTGCTGACCGGGGTGACCGACGGGCCGCGGTTGCTCGCCGCTCGGCCGGAGCACCGGCCGGCGTACGTGGACGCCGATCTGCGGGGCCTGCTCACCGGGCAGCCGGAAATCACCCGGGAGGGTGACGGTTTCCGGTGCGGCGGGTGGACGGCGACGGCGGGCGGCGACGCGTTGGCGCTGAGCGGCGACGGGCAGCCGCTGGACGGACTGCGCGCGCTGTGCGCGGCGGCGTGGACGGCGGGCGGCGAGAGCGCGTGCACGCTGGACGGCGGGAAGGTGCTGGCCCGGCTGGGGTTGTGACGCACGCGCGGGCGGGCGGGCGGAACGTGACGCACTGTCGAAGTCGAAGCGAGGGTAGGCTAACCTAACTGCGTGTTGGTCGACAGTCCTCCCGAAGAGCGCGCGGCGGCAGCCGCGGCGCCCCCGACCCGTCGCGGAGTGCGAGCCGCCGGGCTGCTCCTGTCCGCCGCGATCCTCTTGCTCGTCGCCCTGGCGAGCATCGCGATCGGGGCGAAGGAGCTGTCCCTGGCGCAGGTATGGCACGGTCTGTTCCAGGACTCGGGGACCTACGGCGACGTCGTGGTCGGCGAGCGGCTCTCCCGTACCCTGCTCGGTCTGCTCGCGGGGGCCGCGCTCGGGCTGGCCGGGGCGGTGCTGCAGGCGCTGACCCGAAACCCGCTGGCCGATCCCGGGATCCTCGGCATCAACGCGGGCGCGTCGGCCGCCGTCGTCACCGCGATCACCTACTTCGGCGTGACGAGCCTGCGCGGCTACGTGTGGTTCGCCTTCCTCGGCGCAGCCGCCGTGGGAGCGCTGGTGTGGTTCCTCGGCGGCAGCCGGGGCGCGACGCCCGTACGGCTCGCACTGGCCGGCACCGCGATCGGCGCCGCGCTCTACGGCTATGTCCAGGCCGTGATGATCACGGACGACGCGGCGCTGGGCCGGATGCGCTTCTGGACCGTGGGTTCCCTGGCCTCCGCCACGAACGAGACCATCGTCCAGGTGCTGCCGTTCTGCGTCGTCGGCACCGTCCTCGCGCTGCTCCTCGCCCGGCCGCTCAACGCGATGTCGATGGGCGACGACACCGCCCGTGCCCTGGGCGCCCACCTCAACCGCACCCGGGCCCTCGCCATGCTCGCCGCGACCGTGCTGTGCGGGGCGGCGACCGCCGCCTGCGGGCCGATCGTCTTCGTCGGGCTCATGGTCCCGCACGCGGTGCGCTCCTTCACCGGGCCCGACCTGCGCTGGATCCTGCCCTACTCCACGGTCCTGTCGCCCGTGCTGCTGCTCGGCTCCGACGTGATCGGCCGGATCGTCGCCCGGCCCGGCGAGGTCCAGGTCGGCGTCGTCACCGCGCTCATCGGCGGTCCGGCGTTCATCCTGCTCGTTCGGCGGCGGAGGACGACCCAGCTGTGAAGACCACCCCCACCACCGGCTCCGGACGCGCCCCCGGCCGCCCACGGACCCCCGGCACCACCGGTACTCCCGGTGGCACTCGCGCGGTCCGTACCCCGGGCGGGCTGTCCTTCCGCCTGGAGGCCCGGACGCTCACCGTCGTCGTCCTGCTGGTGCTCGCCGCGCTCGCCGCGAGCGTCGTGCTGATCGGCACCGGCGACTTCCCGATCCCCGCCTCCGACGTGCTGAAGACGCTGGTCGGCCAGGGCAATCCCGGCCAGGAGTTCATCGTCCGCGAACTGCGGCTGCCGCGCGTGCTGGTCGGCCTGCTGGTCGGCGCCTGCCTGGGGCTGGGCGGCGCGCTGTTCCAGTCCGTCGCCCGCAACCCGCTCGGCAGCCCGGACGTGCTCGGACTGTCGCAGGGGTCGACCGCCGGTGCGCTCGTCGTCATCGTGCTGCTGTCCGGCAACGCGGCTGCGGTCACCGTCGGCGCGCTCGTGGGCGGCCTGGCGACCGGGCTCGCCATCTACCTCCTCGCCTGGAAGCAGGGTGTCCACGGCTACCGGCTCGTCCTGGTCGGCATCGGCGTCAACGCCGTCGCCACCGCCGTCAACGGCTACCTCATCACCAAGGCCGACTTCGCGGACGCGGCCCGCGCGGTGAACTGGCTGACCGGCTCCCTCAACGGCCGCGACTGGGCGCAGGTGTGGCCGCTGCTCGCCCTGTGCGCCGTCCTGCTCCCGCTCGTCCTCGCCAACGCCCGCGGGCTGCACATGCTGGAGATGGGCGACGACGTGTCCTATGCCCTGGGGGTGCGTGTCGAGCGCGTACGGCTGCTGCTGATGGGCTCCGCCGTCCTGCTCACCGCCGCCGCGACCGCCGCCGCCGGTCCCGTCGCCTTCGTGGCGCTGACCGCGCCGCAGCTCGCCCGCCGCCTGACCCGCTCGCCCGGCCCGAACCTGGTCCCGTCCCTGTGCATGGGCGCCGCCCTGCTGGTCACCGCCGACTGGGCCTCGCAGCGGGCGTTCGGCGCCGACCAGCTGCCCGTGGGCGTGGTCACCGGCGTGCTCGGCGGGGCCTACCTGCTGTGGCTGCTGGTCGCCGAGCGCAGGAAGGGCCGCATATGAGCACCCGAAGCACGACCGTGACCGACCCGAGGAGCACCGTGAGCCGCCTGTCCGCCGACAACGTCACCCTGGCCTACGACCAGCGGGTCATCGCCGAGGAGTTGTCGGTGGAGATCCCCGACAACTCCTTCACGGTGATCGTCGGACCGAACGCGTGCGGCAAGTCCACGCTGCTGCGCGCCCTGTCGAGGATGCTCAAGCCCAGTGACGGCCGGGTGCTGCTGGACGGTCAGGTCATCCAGTCGATGCCGGCCAAGCAGGTCGCCAGGACGCTGGGCCTGCTGCCCCAGTCCTCGATCGCGCCCGACGGCATCACCGTCGGCGACCTGGTGGGCCGCGGTCGCTACCCGCACCAGGGCATCCTGCGGCAGTGGTCCGCCGAGGACGAGCGGGTCGTCCAGGAGTCCATGGAGCGGACCGGGGTCACCGCGCTCGCCGAGCGGTACGTCGACGAGCTGTCCGGCGGTCAGCGCCAGCGCGTGTGGATCGCCATGGCCCTCGCCCAGCAGACGCCGCTGCTGCTGCTGGACGAGCCGACGACGTACCTGGACATCCAGCACCAGATCGACGTCCTCGACCTGTGCGCGGACCTCCACGAGGAGCAGGGGCGCACCCTGGTCGCCGTGCTGCACGACCTCAACCACGCCGCCCGCTACGCCACTCACCTCATCGCCCTGCGCGGCGGGGAGGTCATCGCGCAGGGCGCGCCGAAGGACATCGTCACCGCGGAACTGGTCGAGGAGGTCTTCGGGCTGCGCTGCCAGGTCATCGACGACCCCGAGACGGGCACTCCGCTGGTGGTGCCGGCGGCACGCAGGGCACGCACGCGCGTGACGCCCTAGCGGCCGGGGAGCGGTTCCGCGGCAGCTCCCGGGAAGGGGGCGCCGCGGCTTTCGGGGGAGCGGTGCACACTGGCTTCCCCAGAAGTGGTCGCAGCGGCTTCCGGGGAGGCGGTCACAGCAGCTTTCTGAGCCGGAACAGGTCCAGCAGGCTCGCCTCCAGCTTCACGCGGCCCGAAGCCCAGGCCGTGGCGAAGTTCAGCCCGCCGGAGACCAGCGCGACCAGGTCGTCGCCGGCCATCGCGAGCCGGATCTGGGCCTTCTCGGGCGGCGGCCCCGGCACGGTGTCCCGCACGTCGATCCTGCCGCCGGTGAGGCGTCCGGCGAAGGTGACGTCGAGATCCGTGATGTGGCAGCTCACCGAGCGGTCCAGGGCGGCCGCCTCACGGACCTTCCCGTCCGCGTCCGTCATGCTGTCCGAGAGCTTCTCGAGTGCGGCACGGCACTCCTCGATCGTGGCCATCGTGACCGACGGTACCCCAGGGCTTCGCGGTAGCGTCGGGGCATGAACGACTCTGTGGCCGGGACGCGGGACCGTACGGAAGCAGCGGCGCAGGAGCCGTCCGCGGAGCACGCCGTGGACCTTCCCGCCCCCGCCCCCGGCGACGCCCCCGCCCCCGGCGGGCCCGCCCCCCTCGGCGTGCCCCGTACCCCCACCGGTGACGCGGACGTGGACGCCGTCCTGGAGCGGCTCGGTGACGCCGACCACCTCGACACCGACGGACACCTCGGGGTGTACGAGGATGTACACGGGGGGCTGCGCGACGCGCTCACTGCGCTCGACGCCCGCCCGGAGCCTTCCCGGCGCCCGGGACCGCCGGGGCCCTCGGCGCCGCCGGCGCCTTCACCGTCGTACCGACACAGGAGCTGAACCGAACGTGGCAGGAGTCGCACGCCGCCGTCTCGACGCGGAACTGGTCCGCCGCAAGCTCGCGCGCTCGCGCGAGCACGCCGGCCAGTTGATCGCCGCCGGACGGGTCACCGTCGGCAAGACCGTCGCGACCAAGTCCGCCACGCAGGTGGAGACCGCCGCCGCCATCGTGGTCACGGCCGACGACAGTGATCCCGACTACGTCTCCCGGGGCGGCCACAAGCTCGCCGGGGCGCTGGCGGCGTTCGTTCCCCAGGGGCTCGTCGTCGAAGGGCGGCGGGCGCTGGACGCCGGGGCGTCCACCGGGGGCTTCACCGACGTGCTGCTGCGGGCGGGCGCCGCGCACGTCGTCGCCGTCGACGTCGGCTACGGCCAACTCGCCTGGTCGCTCCGGCAGGACGAACGCGTCACCGTCAAGGACCGTACGAACGTGCGTGAGTTGACGCTGGAGGCGATCGACGGGGAACCTGTTGACCTCGTCGTGGGAGACCTGTCCTTCATCCCGCTCGGTCTGGTGCTGCCCGCGCTGGTGCGCTGCGCGCGGCCGGACGCCGACCTGGTGATGATGGTCAAGCCGCAGTTCGAGGTGGGGAAGGAGCGGCTGGGCAGCGGGGGTGTCGTACGGAGTCCGCAGCTGCGGGCGGAGGCCGTGCGGGGCGTCGCCGGGAAGGCGGGGGAGCTGGGGCTCGGGGTGCGCGGGGTCACCGCCAGTCCGCTGCCCGGCCCGTCCGGCAACGTCGAGTACTTTCTGTGGCTGCGTGCCGGGGCGCCCGCCCTGGACCCGGCCGACGTCGACCGTGCAGTGGCGGAGGGGCCGCGTTGACAAAGAGTCATGCTCGTACCGTTTTCCTGCTGGCCCACACCGGGCGGCCGGCCGCCGTCCGCAGTGCGGAGCTGGTGGTCAAGGGGCTGCTGCACTCCGGGATCGGGGTGCGTGTCCTGGCGGCGGAGGCGCGGGACCTGCCGCTGCCGGACGAGGTGCAGCTGGTCGGCGAGGCCACGCCGCAGTGCCTGGACGGGTGCGAGCTGCTGATCGTCCTCGGCGGTGACGGCACCCTGCTGCGCGGTGCCGAGTTCGCCCGCGCCTCGGGGGTGCCGATGCTCGGCGTCAACCTGGGCAGGGTGGGGTTCCTCGCCGAGGCCGAGCGGGACGACCTGGACAAGGTCGTGGACCGGGTGGTGTCCCGGGCCTACGAGGTCGAGGAACGCATGACCGTCGACGTGGTCGTGCACCGCAACGGCGACATCGTGCACACCGACTGGGCACTGAACGAGGCGGCCGTGCAGAAGGTGTCCGCGGAGCGGATGCTGGAGGTCGTGCTGGAGATCGACGGGCGGCCCGTGACCGGGTTCGGCTGCGACGGCATCGTGTGCGCCACGCCCACCGGGTCCACGGCGTACGCCTTCTCCGCAGGCGGGCCGGTGGTGTGGCCGGAGGTGGAGGCCCTGCTGATGGTGCCGATCAGCGCGCACGCGCTGTTCGCGAAGCCGCTGGTGACCTCGCCGGACTCGGTGCTGGCCGTGGAGGTGCTGCCGCACGTGCCGCCGGGAGTCCTGTGGTGCGACGGGCGCCGCACGGTCGAGCTGCCGCCCGGGGCACGGGTCGAGGTGCGGCGCGGCGCCGTGCCCGTACGGCTGGCCCGGCTCCACCACGCGTCGTTCACGGACCGCCTGGTGGCCAAGTTCGCCCTGCCGGTCTCGGGGTGGCGGGGGGCGCCGCACTAGGCGTGCTCCGTCGCGCTCCCGTCGTCGCACCGACCACTCGCGTGGGTGACAAGGGCGGGGCGGTCGCACTCGCCGCCCCGGACCTCGTAAGGTCGTGTGCGTGTTGGAGGAGATGCGGATACGGTCGCTCGGAGTGATCGACGATGCGGTCGTCGAGCTGTCACCCGGCTTCACCGCGGTCACGGGTGAGACGGGTGCGGGCAAGACCATGGTGGTCACCAGCCTGGGACTGCTGCTGGGCGGGCGCGCCGACCCGGCGCTCGTAAGGATCGGCGCCGGCAAGGCGGTCGTGGAGGGACGCGTGGCCGTGCCCCCGGGCGCCGCGGCTGTCCTGCGGGCCGAGGAGGCGGGCGCCGAGCTGGACGACGGGGCGCTGCTGATCAGCCGTACCGTTTCCGCCGAGGGGCGCTCGCGGGCCCACCTGGGCGGGCGGAGCGTCCCCGTGGGCCTGCTCGCCGAACTGGCCGACGACCTGGTCGCCGTGCACGGCCAGACCGACCAGCAAGGGCTCCTGAAACTGTCCCGGCAGCGGCAGGCACTGGACCGGTACGCGGGCGACGCGGTCGCCGTACCGCTCGCCAAGTACAGCGAGGCCTACCGGCGGCTGCGCGCGGTCTCCGCGGAGCTGGAGGAGATCACCACGCGCGCGCGTGAGCGGGCCCAGGAGGCCGGCATGCTCCGCTTCGGCCTGGACGAGGTCGCCGCCGTGGAGCCGCGCGCCGGGGAGGACGCCGAGCTGGCCGAGGAGGCCGAGCGGCTCGGGCACGCCGAGGCCCTGTCGTCGGCCGCGACGGCCGCGCACGCCGCTCTCGCGGGCGACCCGGAGGACCCGGAGAGCATCGACGCCGCCACCCTCGTCGCGGGCGCTCAGCGTGCCCTGGAGGCCGTACGCGCGCACGACCCGGCGCTGGCCGCGCTCGCCGACCGGATCGGCGAGATCGGGATCCTGCTGGGTGACGTGGCCGGGGAACTGGCCGGATACGCCGACGACCTGGACGCCGACCCGCTGCGGCTGGCGGCCGTCGAGGAGCGGCGGGCGGCGCTGACGGCGCTGACGCGCAAGTACGGGGAGTACGACAAGGGTGTCGACGCCGTCCTCGACTGGGCCGAGCGCGGCGCCGCCCGGCTGACCGAGCTGGACGGCGACGACGAGCGGATCGGGGAGCTGACCGCGGAGCGCGACGCGCTGCGCACCGGACTGAGCGGTCTCGCCCAGGCGTTGACGGACGCACGCGCGGAGGCCGCGCAGCGGTTCGCCGCCGCCGTCACCGCCGAGCTGGCGTCGCTCGCCATGCCGCACGCGCGCGTGTCGTTCGACCTGCGGCAGACCGAGGACCCGGACGGCGTGGAGGTCGACGGCCGTACGGTCGCCTACGGCCCCTCCGGCGTCGACGAGGTCGAACTGCTGCTCGCACCGCACCCGGGCGCGCCGCCGCGCCCGATCGCCAAGGGCGCCTCCGGCGGTGAGCTGTCGCGCGTGATGCTGGCCGTCGAGGTCGTCTTCGCGGGCACCGACCCGGTGCCGACGTACCTCTTCGACGAGGTCGACGCGGGCGTCGGGGGCAAGGCGGCCGTGGAGATCGGGCGGCGACTGGCGAAGCTGGCCAGGACGGCGCAGGTCGTCGTCGTGACGCACCTGCCGCAGGTGGCCGCCTTCGCCGACCGGCAACTGCTGGTGGAGAAGACCGACGACGGCTCGGTGACCCGGTCGGGTGTGAAGGTCCTGGAGGGCGAGGAGCGGATCCGGGAGCTGTCCCGGATGCTGGCGGGCCAGGAGGACTCCGAGACGGCTCGCGCCCACGCCGAGGAACTGCTGGAGACGGCACGGGCCGACGAGTAGCGGCCCCGGCGGAGCGGGCATCGTCCGCGCGGCGGGCCGTACCCGCGCGGGCCGGCCGTCCTGCGGTACGGCGGACCGTTGGCCGTGAGCGCCGGCCGTGGCCACTGGCCGTGAGCGTTGGGCCTGATCGCTGGTCGCAGGCGGGTCGCCGCGGAACGGGGAGCGCCTAGAGTGATCGGATGACCATCGCACGAGCAGGCCGGAGCGCCGCCCTCCTCGCCACGGCCGCACTCACCGGGGCGACGGCGTGGGCCCTGCGCACCCGGGCGCCCGGCGGACGAGCGCGCTGGGAGCGCAAGAACCACGCCGGCCGCACGGTCGGGCTGTACGCCGCCCCCGCCACCGCCCTGGCCGCCGCCGTGGGTGCGGCGCGGGTGCGTCCGGCGGCCGGGCTCGCCGTGGCCGCCGCCGGGATCTGCGGGGCGTACGACGACATCGTGGGCGCCGGTGACGCGCGGCGCGGCTTCCACGCGCACCTGTCCGCCCTGCACGACGGCGAAGTCACCAGCGGTGCGGTCAAGTTGCTCGGTATCTCGGCGGCCGCGCTGGCCGCCGGGGCACGGCTCAAGGAGCGGCCGGTGGACAAGGTGCTGGCCGCGGTGGTCATCGCCGGGACCGCGCACGTCGTGAACCTCGTGGACGTCCGCCCCGGACGGGCGGCCGGGGCGGTGCTCGCGTTCGGGGCGCCCGGCCTGCTGCGGCGGGGGCCGGGGGCCGAGCTGTCCGCGACCGCCATGGGCGCCGCCGCTGCCGTGCTCCCCGGCGACCTCGGCGAGCGCGAGATGATCGGTGACACGGGCGCGTACGCCCTGGGCGCGGCACTGGGCGCGGCGATCGTCATGGGCAACGGCCGCGCCGGCCTGGCCGCGCACGCCGCCGCGGTGGTGGCGGCCACGGTCTGGGGCGGCCGGGTGAGCGGGTGGGCCCGCGGGCGCTGACGCGGGGCGGGGCCCTGGACCGCGGGAGGGCCTGACCGGCGTGCGGCCTGACCGGCGTGCGGAGACGGCGTGTGGGCGAGAGGCGCGGGGGCGAAGACGGGGCACGGGCGGAGAACGGGGTGCGAGCGGGGTGGCGGTCATGGTCTGTCGTGACCGGATGAGCGTGTGGGCCCGCTGGCACTGGCGTACGGCGGGATGGCGGGACGGCGGGACCGGCGCGCGGCCTGAACGGTCCGTAGCCGCACCTGGCCCGTAGCCGCACCTGGCCCGTAGCCTCGCCGACCCGTAGCCTCGCCGACCCGTAGCCTTGGCCGGCCCGTAGCCTCGCCGGTGCACGGGCGGAGACCGCGCACGAGCCGAGAGGCGCCGATGCCGGGTGGCAGGACACGGCGCACGGGCCGAGAAGGCCGAGAGGGCGCTGACGCCAGGTGGCAGGTGGCAGGTGGCAGGTGGCAGGGCACGGCGCATGGGCCAAGACGGCGTGAACGTCAGGCGGCAGAGCGCCCCGCTCTGCGCTTGTGCGCCCCTGTGGGGATTCGGGCGCCGGGGTACGCTCACCCGTCCGCGCAAGTGGTCCGCCTCGCACCTCCGTTCCTGCCCGATCCTCACTCGTGCGGATGACGCGCTCCGGCGTGCCCGCCCCGTCCGCTGTCCCGCGCCGGCGCAGGGCGGGCCGGAACGCCCCTACGTCCTGGCATCCTTGGCGCAGAAGGCGGTGCGCCCAGGAGGCGCGCACGGGCCGCGTCGCGCCCCCGATACCTTCGGTACGTTTCTTCGTGACCGCACCCGGCCGAACCAGGAGCCCCGCCCGCGTGAGCCCCGTGAGCAGCAACGCACCGCACGGTCAGTCGCCGCTGCGCACCGTGCAGGTGGTCGGCGGGGGCAACGCGAGCAGCAGTGCGCACGTGCGTTCGCTGGCCGCGGGGCTCGTCGCACGGGGCGTGCGGGTCACGGTGTGCGCCCCCGTGGAGGCCGACCGCGCCTACGACTTCACCGGCGTCGGCGCCGACCACGTGCACGTGCCGCGCAGCAGCGACCCCGGCTCGGTGGCGGCGCTGCGCGCGGCCTGTTCGGAGGCTCACCTCGTGCACGCGCACGGGCTGCACGCCTCCTTCCGTGCCGTGCTCGCGCTCCGCGGACGGCGGACACCCCTCGTGGTCACCTGGCACAACCGTGCCCAGGCCGAGGGAGCACGGGCCCGCTTCCTGCGGCTGCTGGAGCGACGGGTGGTGAAGGCGGCCGCCGTGGTGCTCGGCACCACCTCGGACCTCGTGGACCGGGCCCGCCGCGCCGGTGCCCGGGACGCCCGCCTCGCCGCCACCGCGCTGCCCGGCCGGCACCGGCCCGCCGAGGGCGACGACCCGGACCTCACCCGCCCCAAACTCCGGGCCGAACTCGGCGCCACCGGGCGCCCGTTGCTCCTCGCGGTCGGTTCCCTCGACCGGCACCGCGGCTACGAGTTCCTGCTGGACGCGGCAGGCGCCTGGCGCAGGCTCGACCCGGTGCCGCTGCTCGTCGTCGCCGGGGAGGGGCCGTTGCGCGCGACGTTGCAGCGGCGGATCGAGGACGAGGATCTGCCGGTCCGGCTCCTCGGGGTGCGCGACGACGTCCAGCACCTGCTCACGGCCGCCGACCTCGCGCTGCTGACCAGCAGTTGGGAGCCGCGTTCCGTGCTCGCCCAGGAGGCGCTGCTCGCCCGGGTGCCGCTCGTCGCGACCGCCGTCGGCGGTGTTCCCGACCTGGTGGGCGACGCGGCCGAACTCGTCCCCTACGGCGATCCGTACGCCCTCGCCACCGCGGTCACCGGGCTGCTGGCCGACCCCGACCGCCGCGAACTGCTCAGGGAGAGGGGCGCGGCCCAGGCCGCCCGGTGGCCCACCGAGGACGAGACCGTCGCCCAGGTGCTCAGCGTCTACGACGAGTTGACCGAACCGGCGAGGCCGGCCTGAGGCGGGACCGGCCTGAGGCAGACCTGCCGGAGGCAGACCGGCCTGGGGCGGGCGGGCGAGGAGCACGGGCACGGTCGTGCGTCCTCGAGCACGTGTCCCGGCCGATCCCACTGCCCCTGCCGTCCCTGCCGTCCCTGCCGCCTGCCGCCCCTGCCCGGCCGTGCTCACGTGCTCAGGACGCGTGTCGGCGTGCCCGCAGGGCCAGGCTCAGCGTCAGGACCGTCTGCGGGTCGTCCAGGTCGGTGCCCAGCAACTCCCCGATCCGGGCGAGCCGGTTGTAGAGCGTCTGCCGGTTCAGGTGCAGCTCGCGGGCCGTCTCCGCCTTGCGGCCCGCGTGCGCCAGGTACGTCTGCAGGGTGGGCAGCAGCGGCGGCTTGGAGCGGCGGTCGTGCTCCTGTAGCGGACCGATGGCACGCTCCACGAACGCCGCCAGGTCAGGATGGCCGCGCAGTCGCCACAGCAGCAGGTCGATGTCGAGGCGCCGGGCGTCGTACCAGGCCCGTTCGGGCAGCCCCTGCGCCGCCGTCGCCGTCTCGGCCGCGTGGCGCAGCCCCGCCGAGGCCGCCGCCCAGCCGCCCGCGACCCCGACGACCACCACCGGCTGGGGATAGCCCCGGTGCGAGGAACCGGTGGGCGTGGCAGGCCGCCGCATCCCCGCCCGCTCCCCACCGGCCCGCAGCGCCGCCGCGACCCGGTCCGCGACGGCCGACCGCTCGGCCTCCGTGCGCAGCCCGACCAGCAGCAGTACCCGGCCCTCGACCGGCCGTACGCCCAGCAGGGCCGGCACCCCGACCGCGGCCAGCTCCTCGGCGACCGCGCGGGCCAGCACCGCCCAGCCGCCCCCGCCACCGCCCGGTGCCAGGGAGTCACCGAGCCGCATGACCACGGGCAGCAGCGGGCTGCCGCCGGGCTTGAAGCCGAGGACCCGGGCCTGCGCGGGGGCGTCCTCGGCGGTGATGCGGCCCTCGGCGAGGTCGGTGAGGAAGTCGCCGCGTCCGCGCGCCGCCAGTTCCTCCTCCTGGCGGGCCTGCATCAGCACCACCGCGAGGATCCCGGCCGCCCGCTCGGCGGCCATGCGGTGCACGGGGGCGAGCGGGCCGCGTACGGGCAGCAGGACGAGCCGGGCGCGGACCGAGCCGGGGCCGAGGCCGCCGCCGGGCACGTCCACCAGGACCGAGCCCGCCGGCGGCGGCGTGTCCTTGTGCTGGCCCCGCAGCCCTTCCCAGACCTGGAGCGCGTCGGCGCCCTCGGGGCCGGCGCCCGCCGCGTACAGCAGCCGGCCGTCCGGGGTCTCCAGGAAGACCGGGTTGGAGACGAAGCCGGCGAGGATGCCGAGGACCTGCGGGATCCCGCCGCCGCCGAGCAGGGCCTCGGTACAGCGGTGGTGCACCTCCTCGGCCCGCTGGAGCAGTGCGTAGTGGCCGTTGACGATCTCGGTGTGGATCTCTTCGGTGACCGTGACGAAGGGCACCTCGCGATGCAGCTGGACGAGCGGGAGACCGGCGGTGCGGGCGGTCTCGACGAGCGCGGCGGGCAGCCGGGCGAAGCGGGGGCCCAGCTCCACGACGAGGGCCGCGATGCCGCGCTCGGCCAGGGTCCGGACGAACGCGCGCTGGTCCGCGGGCCGGGTGCCCAGACCGTAGCCGGTGGTCAGCAGCAGCTCGCCGCCCTTGAGCAGGGAGGCGATGTTGGGGACCTCGCCCGCGTGCACCCAGCGCACGGTGCGGCCCAGCCGGTCGGCGCCGGCCACGATCTCGGGCAGGCCGCTGCGGAGGCCGGGCAGTTCGAGGGCGCGCTGCACGGTGATACCGGTGGCGCCCTCGGTGTCGAGTCTGCGGTCCATGAAACCGGACGCTACCTGGGGAAACGACACCGGGACAGTACCGGGTGAACGGCACCCCGGCGGCCGGCGGTCCCCCGGGACGCCGCCCCGGCGCGCCTCAGCCTCCGTACGCCCCGCTCGCCGTCAGGCGCAGGGCGGTGTCGATCAGGGGGACGTGGCTGAAGGCCTGCGGGAAGTTGCCCACCTGGCGTTGCAGGCGGGGGTCCCACTCCTCCGCCAGCAGGCCGAGGTCGTTGCGCAGGGACAGCAGCTTCTCGAAGAGCTTGCGCGCCTCGTCGACGCGGCCGATCATCGCCAGGTCGTCGGCCATCCAGAACGAGCAGGCGAGGAAGGCGCCCTCGTCGCCGGGGAGGCCGTCGACGCCCGCGTGGTCGCCGTCGGTGGGGTAGCGCAGGATGAAGCCGTCCGAGGTGGACAGCTCCCGCTGGATCGCCTCGATGGTGCCGATGACCCGCTTGTCGTCGGGCGGCAGGAAGCCCATCTGCGGGATGAGCAGCAAGGAGGCGTCCAGCTCCCGGGAGCCGTAGGACTGCGTGAAGGTGTTGCGTTCCTTGTCGTAGCCCTTCTCGCAGACGTCCCGGTGGATCTCGTCGCGCAGGTCCTTCCACCGCTCCAGCGGGCCGTCGACGTCGCCGGACTCCATCAGCTTGATCGTGCGGTCCACGGCGACCCAGGCCATGACCTTGGAGTGCACGAAGTGGCGGCGCGGGCCGCGCACCTCCCAGATGCCCTCGTCCGGCTCCTGCCAGTGCTTCTCCAGGTAGCGGATCAGCTTGAGCTGGAGCAGCGACGCGTAGTCGTTGCGGGCCAGGCCCGTCATGTGGGCCAGGTGCAGGGCCTCGGTGACCTCGCCGTATACGTCGAGCTGGAGCTGGTGGGCCGCGCCGTTGCCGACCCGCACCGGTGCGGAGTTCTCGTAGCCGGGCAGCCAGTCCAGCTCCGCCTCGCCGAGTTCGCGCTCACCGGCGATGCCGTACATGATCTGGAGGTTCTCGGGGTCGCCCGCGACCGCGCGCAGCAGCCACTCGCGCCAGGCGCGGGCCTCCTCGCGGTAACCGGTGCGCAGCAGTGAGGACAGGGTGATCGCCGCGTCCCGCAGCCAGGTGTAGCGGTAGTCCCAGTTGCGCACGCCGCCGATGTCCTCCGGCAGGGAGGTGGTGGGCGCGGCGACGATGCCGCCGGTGGGGGCGTAGGTGAGGGCCTTGAGGGTGATCAGGGAGCGGACCACGGCCTCGCGGTAGGGGCCGTGGTACGTACAGTGCCCGACCCACTCCCGCCAGAAGTCCTCCGTCGCCTCCAGGGACTGCTCGGGCTCCGGCTCCGGCGGCGCCTCCTTGTGCGAGGGCTGCCAGGAGATGGTGAACGCGACCCGGTCACCGGCGGCGACCGTGAAGTCCGCGTACGTGGTCAGCGACTCGCCGTAGGTGTCTACCGGGGTGTCGAACCACACGGAGTCGGGGCCCGCGACCGCCACGGTGCGCGTCTCGTTGCGGTGCACCCACGGCACGATCCGGCCGTAGGAGAAGCGCATGCGCAGGGCGGAGCGCATGTGCACCCGGCCGGTGACGCCCTCCACGATGCGGATCAGCTGGGGTGCGCCGTCGCGCGGGGGCATGAAATCGGTCACGCGGACGGTGCCGCGCGGGGTGTCCCACTCCGATTCCAGGATCAGTGAGTCGCCCCGGTAGCTGCGCCGGTCCGCCGTGGGGGGCTGGGCGCCCTCCGGGTACGCGGGCCCGAGTCGCCAGAAGCCGTGCTCCTCGGTGCCCAGCAGGCCGGCGAAGATGGCATGCGAGTCGAAGCGGGGCAGGCACAGCCAGTCGACCGTCCCGTCCCGGCAGACCAGGGCAGCGGTCTGCATGTCTCCGATGAGTGCGTAGTCTTCGATGCGCCCGGCCACGTGCAACTCCAGTCGAACGGCCACGTCACCCCGCATGGGGGGCGGTCGCTAGTGCGGTCAAGGGGTTGTGCTGCGTCGTTGAGCGGTCCAGCAGACCGCCGGTCGGCCCTGGGGCAGAACGACAACCTTTGCTCAACGAACTGACGAGCTCTCGTTGTTCCGGTGAATACGGGCGGGGGTGGTGCCGTTTTGCCGGCCGGGCTCGGCAGCGAGTGTCCGAGCAGGATACGACGCACGTAGATGATCCGCGCGCCGCTCCGGACAACCCGCATGCGCCGAACGGGTGAGCCAACGGTGAGGAACCCGTGACCGTCGCGCAGCCGTGCCGACGCGTGCGCGGAGCGTGGCCGGAGACCATCGCCGTCCGGCGCTGATACCCTGGTAGCCCGTGGACCGGTGGTCTCGAAACCCCCGAACCGCAGCGACGGCACCCCAGCCGGACAACCCGGGTTCCCCGGGCCGGACAGCCGTACCGCACCACAATCCGCGACCACGGGAGCCCCCTCTTGGCCATGCCGCCCAAATCAACGACGACCAAGCACATCTTCGTCACCGGGGGTGTCGCCTCCTCGCTCGGAAAGGGCCTCACCGCCTCGAGCCTCGGCATGCTGCTCAAGGCCCGGGGCCTGCGCGTGGTGATGCAGAAGCTCGACCCGTACCTGAACGTCGACCCGGGCACGATGAACCCCTTCCAGCACGGTGAGGTCTTCGTCACCAACGACGGCGCCGAGACCGACCTGGACATCGGACACTACGAGCGCTTCCTCGACCGCGACCTGGACGGCACCGCCAACGTCACTACAGGACAGGTGTACTCCACGGTCATCGCCAAGGAGCGGCGCGGCGAGTACCTGGGCGACACCGTGCAGGTCATCCCGCACATCACCAACGAGATCAAGCACCGCATCCGGCGGATGGCCACCGACGAGGTGGACGTCGTCATCACCGAGGTCGGCGGCACCGTCGGCGACATCGAGTCGCTGCCGTTCCTGGAGACCGTCCGCCAGGTCCGCCACGAGGTCGGCCGGGACAACGTCTTCGTGGTGCACATCTCGCTGCTGCCCTACATCGGCCCCTCCGGCGAGCTGAAGACCAAGCCGACCCAGCACTCGGTCGCAGCCCTGCGCAACATCGGCATCCAGCCGGACGCCATCGTGCTGCGCTGCGACCGCGAGGTGCCCACCGCGATCAAGCGCAAGATCTCGCTGATGTGCGACGTCGACGAGGACGCCGTGGTCGCGTGCCCGGACGCCCGTTCGATCTACGACATCCCGAAGGTCGTGCACACCGAGGGCCTGGACGCCTACGTCGTGCGCAAGCTCGACCTGCCCTTCCGTGACGTGGACTGGACCACCTGGGACGACCTGCTGGACCGCGTCCACAACCCGGACCACGAGATCACTCTCGCCCTGGTCGGCAAGTACATCGACCTGCCCGACGCCTACCTGTCGGTCACCGAGGCGCTGCGCGCGGGCGGCTTCGCCAACAAGGCCCGCGTGAAGATCAAGTGGGTCACCTCCGACGACTGCAAGACCCCGGCCGGCGCCAAGGCGCAGCTCGCCGGTGTCGACGGCATCTGCATCCCGGGCGGCTTCGGCGACCGGGGCGTGCTCGGCAAGGTCGGCGCGATCCGCTACGCCCGCGAGAACAGGATCCCGCTGCTCGGCCTGTGCCTGGGTCTGCAGTGCATCGTGATCGAGGCGGCACGCAGCCTCGCCGACATCTCGGACGCCAACTCCACCGAGTTCGACCCGGCCACCGCGCACCCGGTGATCTCCACCATGGCCGAGCAGATGGACATCGTCGCCGGTGAGGGCGACATGGGCGGCACCATGCGGCTCGGCATGTACCCGGCCAAGCTGGCCGAGGGCTCGATCGTGCGCGAGGTCTACGACGGCAAGGAGTACGTCGAGGAGCGCCACCGCCACCGCTACGAGGTGAACAACGCCTACCGCGCCGAACTGGAGAAGAAGGCGGGCATCGTCTTCTCCGGCACCTCCCCGGACGGCAAGCTCGTCGAGTACGTCGAGTACCCGCGCGACGTCCACCCCTACCTGGTCGCCACCCAGGCCCACCCGGAGCTGCGCTCGCGTCCGACCCGCCCGCACCCGCTGTTCGCCGGGCTGGTGAAGGCCGCCGTCGAGCGGAAGATCGGCAAGTAACACACCGGTTGTACGGTTGCCGGGGTGCCCGCCGCGAGGGTGGGCACCCCGGTTGCGTGCAGGTACGGGAACGTGCGGGAGGAGAGGGCATGACGATCAAGGACACCCCCGAACAGTGGGAGATCCGGGGGACCCGGACGCCGTTCACCGGGGCCAAGACCTCGATGCGAACTGACGAGGTGGTCATGCCCGACGGCTCCGTCTCCTCCCGCGACTACCAGGTCCACCCGGGCTCGGTGGCCGTCCTCGCCCTGGACGAGGAGGACCGCGTGCTGGTCATCCGCCAGTACCGCCACCCGGTGCGGCAGCGGCTGTGGGAGATCCCGGCCGGGCTGCTGGACGTGCCCGGCGAGAACCCGCTGCACGCCGCCCGGCGCGAGCTGTACGAGGAGGCGCACGTCAAGGCGGAGGACTGGCGGGTGCTGACCGACGTGTACACCACGCCGGGCGGCTGCGACGAGGCCGTGCGGATCTTCCTCGCCCGCGACCTGTCCGAGGCGGAGGGCGAGCGCTTCGCGGCGGAGCACGAGGAGACGGACATGGAACTGGACCGGGTGCCGGTCGGGGACCTGGTGCGTGGTGTGCTCGCGGGCGAGCTGCACAACAACTGCCTGGTCGTGGGGGTCCTCGCGCTCGTCGCGGCCCGGCAGGGCGAGGGTCTGGAGTCCCTGCGCCCGGCGCAGGCGCCGTGGCCGGCCCGGCCCTTCGCCTCCTGAGCGGGTCACCCCTCCGTCCGGTGTGACCATCGGCTGATCCGATCGGGTGACCTGCCCGCCGCGCTCGTCCCGGGACGTCGCAGAGCGTGAACTAGGGTCCTTCTGATGGATCTCCGCAGCGGAGATCCATCAGAAGGACCCTAGGCTCTTCAACGCCCGTACCGGAGTCCCGGCGGGTATGCGCGTGTGTGGGACGGGAGTGTGGCCCGTGACGGATCAGGCGGTGGACGCGGGTGGCGCGAACCTGCCCGGCAACGACCGGTCGCCCGCGCCCTCCGAGCGTCACTTCCTGGGCCGCACACGGGAGTTGAAGGAGCTGCGCGCCGACATCGAGCGCGCCGGACTCGACACCATCTCCGGCCGCAAGGCCCCCCGCGCCCGGGTCCTGCTGGTCGCGGGCAGGCCCGGTTCCGGCCGCACCGCGCTCGCCGAGGAACTGGTACGGCAGGTCGCGCACCGTTACCCCGACGGCGTGCTGCGGGCCCGGCTCACCGAGCCGGACGGCACCCCCGTCCCGGTCGCCCGCGCCGCAGGCGAGCTGCTCACCGCCCTCGGACTGCCCGCCGCGCCGGGCGCCGCCGAGGACGACCTGACCGGCGCCCTGCGCACCGCCCTGGCCGAGCGCCGCACCCTGCTCCTGCTCGACGACGCGGCCGGCGCCGAGCAGGTCGACGCGCTGCTTCCGGACAACGCCGACTGCCTGCTCGTCGCCGTCTCCCGGGGCCCGCTCACCGGCATCGCCGACGTCCGGCCCTGCACCCTGGGCGGCCTGGACACCAAGTCCGCCCTCGACCTGCTCACCCGGCACATCGACCCGGTGCGCATCACCGTCGACCCCCGTGCCGCGGAGAACCTGGTCGAGGTCTGCCAGGGCCAGCCCGCCGCGCTCACCCTGGCCGCGGGCCGGCTCGCCGCCCACCCCGGAGAGACCGTCTCCGACCTGGCCAAACGGCTGCGCACCGACCTCGGCGAGGGCACCGCGCTCGCCCGCATCCTCGGCCTCGTCCACGCGGAGCTGCCGAAGTCCGCCGCCCGGATGCTGCGCCTGCTCGCCCTCGCCCCGGCGGGCGACGTCGACCCGCACACGGCCTCCGCGCTCGCCGGCACCTCCCTCGACGGCGCACGGCCCCTGCTCGACCACTTCGCCGCCCTCGGCCTGCTGCGCGTCCTGCCCGCACCGCTGCCCCGCTACGAGGTTCCCGGCTGCCTGCACCCGCTGCTGCTGTCCCTCGCCGAGCGCGAGGACCGCCCCGCCGAGCTGCAGCTGGCCCGCGCCCGGATGCTGGAGCGGACCGTACGGCTGCTCCAGTCCTGCCGGGCGGTCACCGAGACCGACAGCCCCGAGACCAGGGAGAAGCAGAAGAACCTGCCGCCCGCCCTGCGCTTCGCCACGCCGCGGGCCGCCGAGGAGTGGCTGCGGGCCCGCAGGCCGGCGCTGCTCGCCGCCGCCCGCCTCGCGGTCGCCGACGGCGAGCTGGACACCCTGGCCCGCCGCCTGATGTCGCAGCTGGTGCGGGCCATGGTCGCCCACTTCGGCACCCGGGCCGCGGCCGGCGACCTCTACGGCATCCACCGCCTGGTCCTGGACGTCGCCGAGCGGCAGGACCTGCCCCGGGAGCAGGCCGCCGCCCTGCTGAACCTGGCCGACCTGGACGCCCGTACCGGCCGGACGACCGAGGCGCTCGCCCGCTACCGCGCCGCCCTGGACGCCGGACGGGTGGCGAACGACCCCTATGCGACCGGCCGCGCGATGGAATCCGTAGGCGCCGCCCACCAGGAGCTGGGCGACCACGACCGGGCGGCCGACTGGTTCGGCCGGGCCCTGGCGCAGCGGCTGGCGCGCGGCGAACACCCGGAGGCCGCCCGGCTCTACGGCCGGATCGCCGCCGCCCACACCTACGCCGGCCATTACGGCGAGGCGCTGCGCAACTGGCGGGCCGCCGTCGCCGCGCACCGCAGGACGGGCGATGTCGCCGCCCACGCGAGGGCGTTGAGCGAACTGGCCCGCGTCCAGGAGTACGCGGGCCGCCCCGAGGAGTGCCTGCGCACCTGCCAGGAGGCGGTCGAGTTGGCCCGCCGCGCAGAGGACGTACGGCTGCAGGCCGCGCTCCAGCTGCGGCTCGCCGACACTCTGGAGCGGCTGGGCGATCCGGCGGCGGCGCACCTGCACCGCGGGGCCGCCGAACGCCTGCTCGCGGGCGAGAACCGGCCGGTTCGGACCACCGCGACGGCCGGGGCGGCGGCCGTCCAGGACGACACATCACGGGATCAAGACGCTGATGCCTGCGAAATCCGCAGCACATCCGCTGAAGATTGATGCAATGAAAGGCTAGACAGCGAGAACACCTTCATTAGACTGGCTCTGCCGCTCGTTCTCCTGCGGTGTCTCCTGGTATGCCCCCGCATGCCGGGGTACGTCTTTATTGCCCCACATTCCCTGAGTCAAGGACCGTGATCGACGTGAAGGTCGGCATCCCCCGCGAGGTCAAGAACAACGAGTTCCGGGTGGCCATCACCCCGGCCGGCGTGCACGAGCTGGTGCGCCACGGCCACCAGGTCGTCGTCGAGCGGAACGCGGGCGTCGGCTCCGCGATCCCGGACGAGGAGTACGTGGTGGCCGGCGCCGAGATCCTGGAGACCGCCGACGAGGTCTGGGCCGCCGCCGACCTGCTGCTCAAGGTCAAGGAGCCCATCGCCGAGGAGTACCACCGCCTCCGCAAGGACCAGATCCTCTTCACCTACCTGCACCTGGCCGCGTCCAAGGAGTGCACCGACGCCCTCCTGGAGTCCGGTACCACCGCGATCGCCTACGAGACCGTCGAGCTGCCGAACCGCGCGCTGCCGCTGCTCGCCCCGATGTCCGAGGTCGCGGGCCGCCTCGCCCCGCAGGTCGGCGCCTACCACCTGATGCGCGCGGCCGGTGGCCGCGGCGTGCTGCCGGGCGGCGTCCCGGGCGTGCCGGCCGGCAAGGCCGTCATCATCGGCGGCGGCGTCTCCGGCTGGAACGCCGCGCAGATCGCCATCGGTCTGGGCTTCCACGTGACCCTGCTCGACAAGGACATCAACAAGCTCAAGGAAGCCGACAAGATCTTCGGCACGAAGATCCAGACCGTCGTCTCCAACGCCTTCGAGCTGGAGAAGGCCTGCCTGGAGGCCGACCTCGTCGTCGGCGCCGTGCTGATCCCGGGCGCCAAGGCCCCGAAGCTGGTCACCAACGAGCTGGTGTCCCGCATGAAGGCCGGGAGTGTCCTTGTCGACATCGCGATCGACCAGGGCGGCTGCTTCGAGGACTCCCACCCGACCACGCACGCCGAGCCGGCCTTCATGGTCCACGAGTCGGTGTTCTACTGCGTCGCCAACATGCCCGGCGCGGTGCCCAACACCTCCACCTACGCGCTGACCAACGCGACCCTGCCGTACATCGTCGAACTCGCCGACCGCGGCTGGGTGGAGGCGCTGCGCCGCGACGCCGCGCTCGCCAAGGGCCTCAACACCCATGACGGCAAGGTCGTCTACAAGGAGGTCGCCGAGGCCCACGGCCTGGACCACGTCGAGCTGGAGACGCTGCTCGGCTGAGTCCCGGCACCGAGGAGTCGACCAAGTCACCCGACGGAAAAAGGCGATACGTCAACACGTGTCGTCAACGCCACGCATCCGGCCGGACCTTGCCCCACAAGGTCCGGCCGGATGTGTGTATGGTCACTTCGCCGCACACGGCCAACTCGCCTCGAACGCAACCATTCGACCGATTCACGCCCCGGTGAAACCTGCTGTGCGACGGTCGTACGCCCTTGACAGAGGGATGTTTCATTGCCGACACATCGGGCCGGGTCCGGCGGATTGTGTTGCTGCGGACGCCCGACACGCCATAGAGTCGCCAACCGTCGGCATGGTGCCACGCTGACCTGTCTAGAAGTTCCCTGGTCACCAAGGAGGTAAGACGACTTGTGAATGAGTCGACATTTTCTCCCGGGGGTGGTCGACCAGGAATGCCTGCGCGGGGCCAGAGCTCCACGGGGCTCGAGGCTGTCGGCTCCGTCGCTGTGCGCACCTTCGCAGCCCACCAGGGTCACCGGTTCCCGCAGGTGACCCAGCCAGGACACCAGAGCATGGATGGCCATCACGTGAACGCCATGGCCGGCGACGGAAGGGGCGCGCCCCACAACCAGTTCGCCGACTACGACGAACTGCCCGAGGGGCACTTCTACGACCCCGACGCCGAGTACGAGCCCGATCCCGAGTACGCGGCCACGCTCGCGCCCGACGCGGCCCGCCAGCGCCGTGAGCGCGTCGGTCCGACCGGACGCCCGCTGCCGTACTTCCCGATCCCAGGGCCGCTGACCGACCACGGACCCGCCAAGATCATCGCGATGTGCAACCAGAAGGGCGGCGTCGGCAAGACGACGTCGACCATCAACCTGGGTGCCGCCCTCGCGGAGTACGGACGCCGGGTGCTGCTCGTCGACTTCGACCCGCAGGGCGCGCTGTCGGTGGGTCTCGGCGTCAACCCCATGGAGCTGGACCTCACCGTCTACAACCTGCTCATGGAGCGGGGCATGTCCGCGGACGAGGTCCTGCTGAAGACGGCGGTCCCCAACATGGACCTGCTGCCCAGCAACATCGACCTGTCGGCCGCCGAGGTGCAGCTGGTCTCCGAGGTCGCGCGCGAGTCGACCCTTCAGCGGGCGCTCAAGCCGCTGATGGACGACTACGACTACATCGTCATCGACTGCCAGCCCTCGCTCGGCCTGCTCACCGTGAACGCCCTCACGGCCGCGCACAAGGTGATCGTGCCGCTGGAGTGCGAGTTCTTCGCGCTGCGCGGTGTCGCGCTGCTGACCGAGACGATCGAGAAGGTCCAGGAGCGCCTCAACCCCGACCTGGAGCTCGACGGCATCCTCGCCACGATGTACGACTCGCGCACGGTGCACAGCCGCGAGGTGCTCGCGCGTGTCGTCGAGGCGTTCGACGACCACGTGTACCACACGGTCATCGGACGCACCGTCCGCTTCCCGGAGACCACGGTCGCCGGCGAGCCGATCACCACGTACGCCTCCAACTCCGTCGGTGCCGCCGCCTACCGCCAGCTCGCCAGGGAGGTGCTCGCCCGGTGTCACGCCGAGTGAGTCTGCCGGGGGCCGACGAACTGTTCCGTACGACAGGGGGGACGGCGCTCCAGGCGTCCACTCCCCGGCGGCAGCCGGGCGGCGAGGCGCGGGTACCGGCTCCGGCGGGCGAGAGCGACCCTGCGGCCGCACCGGCGGAGGACGCCCCGCAGGCGGTGCCCGCCCAGGGCGGTGACGGCGAGGGTGCCGAGCACGCGGCGGCCGACGCCGAACCGGCCGAGGCGGGCGAGTCCCGCAGCCGCGGCACCGCGGGCGGCGGGGCGGAGCGCGCCGGGCGGCGCCAGGCGGTGCAGGAAGGTTCCGCGGCGGGCGCCGCGGCGGCCCCCCGCAAGCGCGGACGGTCGGCGGCGCGCCGCCCCAGCGGGCGCGAACGGCACGACGAGAAGATCACGGTCTACGTCTCCGCCGAGGAACTCATGGACCTGGAGCACGCGCGACTGGTGCTCAGGGGCGAACACGGCCTGGCCGTGGACCGGGGCCGGATCGTGCGCGAGGCGGTTGCCGTCGTCCTGGCCGACCTGGAGTCCCGTGGGGACGCGAGCATCCTCGTACGCCGGCTGCGCGGCCGGTAACGGTAGCCTGCGGGGGCTATGACCTCGAACGACGTTCCGCCCGCCGGGCCGGGCCCCGCCGCCCGCAGGCGCGCGCTCGGGCGGGGCCCGGGCACGAGCGCCACACCGCCGGAGCCCACCACACCGAGGGTGCCCGTCGCACCGCCGGAGTCCGCCGACCCGGCCGAGCCGGTCGAGCGGCCCGCGCCGGATGGGCCGCCCGCGCCCGACGAGCGCGCCGAGCCGGAAGAGCACGGCGAGCCGGAAGAGCACGGCGAGCCGGAAGAGCACGGCGAGCCGGAAGAGCGACCCGCAGAGCCGACCGGGCCGGTGGCGCCGGGTGCGCGGACCGAGCCGGTGATCCTGACCGGGCCGGTGGTCGCGGCCACGGCGGCGGTCACGGCCGTAAGGGACGAGCCCGCCGTGAGGGGCGAGCCCGCCGTGAGGGGCGAGCCCGCCGTGAGGGGCGAGCCCGCCGTGAGGGGCGTTCCCACGGAAACGGGAGACCTCGCCGCGACGGGCGTCGGCGTTGCTGCCGAGAGGGGAGCCGGGGCCACGACGGGCGCTCCTGCCGAGACGGACGCCCCCGCCGAGGCGGGTGTTCCGGGGGAGCCGGTCGGGCCGGCCGGGACGCGCGGAGAGCGTCCGGTACCGCAGGCCGCCGCCCCCGCGCCGCCCGGCCCCCACGGGCAGCCGGATTCCGGGCCCGGCGGCTCGGACGGCACCGGTGGCCCGGACGGCACCGGCGGTGCCGAGGACCCCGCGGCGGAGGAGAGCGACGACCGCGTCTTCAAGGTGCGGCTCGCGAACTTCGAGGGGCCCTTCGACCTGCTGCTCCAGCTGATCTCCCGGCACAAGCTCGACGTCACCGAGGTCGCGCTGTCCAGGGTGACCGACGAGTTCATGGCCCACATCCGGGCCATGGGTCCGGACTGGGACCTCGACCGGACGACCGAGTTCCTGGTGGTGGCCGCCACGCTGCTCGACCTGAAGGCCGCCCGCCTGCTGCCCGCCGCCGAGGTGGAGGACGAGGCCGACCTGGCCCTCCTGGAGGCCCGGGACCTGCTCTTCGCGCGCCTGCTCCAGTACCGCGCGTACAAGCAGATCGCCGACATCTTCAACGGGCGGCTGGACGAGGAGGGCCGGCGCCACCCCCGTACTGTGGGACTCGAACCGCACCACGCCGAGCTGCTGCCCGAGGTCGTCATCAGCATCGGCCCGGAGGGGTTCGCGCGGCTCGCGGTCAAGGCGATGCAGCCCAGGCCGAAACCGCAGGTGTACGTGGACCACATCCACGCGCCCCTGGTCAGCGTGCAGGAACAGGCGGCGATCGTCGTCGCCCGGCTGCGGGAACTGGGCGAGGCCGGATTCCGCGACCTGGTCGAGGACACCGACGACACCCTCACCGTCGTGGCGCGGTTCCTCGCGCTGCTGGAGCTGTACCGCGAGAAGGCCGTCGCGCTCGACCAGGAGACGGCGCTCGGCGACCTGCTCGTGCGCTGGACCGGCGGGGACGGCGACGCGCGGACGATGGTCACCGACGAGTTCGACCGCCCGCGGGAAAAGCCCGCGGCGCCCGCGGCGTCCGGGGAGCCGGGGGAGTCCGGCGGTGACGAGGAGGAGAAGGCGTGAGCGAGGAGACCACCGAAGCGCCCGCGGGCCCGGGCGGCGTCGCCGGCCTCGGCCTCAAGCCCGCCCTGGAGGCCGTCCTCATGGTCGTGGACGAACCCGCCACGGAGGAACTGCTGGCCAAGACGCTCCAGCGGCCCCGGCGGCAGGTCGCCGACGCTCTGCGGGAGCTGGCCGACGAGTACACCGTGCAGGGGCGCGGCTTCGAACTGCGGACGGTCGCCGGGGGCTGGCGCTTCTACACCCGCCCCGAGTACGCCGCGGCCGTCGAGGGCTTCGTCCTGGACGGTCAGCAGGCCCGGCTCACCCAGGCCGCGCTGGAGACCCTGGCGGTGGTCGCCTACCGGCAGCCGGTCAGCCGCAGCCGGGTCTCCGCCGTCCGCGGAGTCAACTGCGACGGCGTGATGCGCACCCTGCTCCAGCGCGGACTGGTCGAGGAGGCGGGCACGGAACCCGAAACAGGTGCGATCCTGTACAGGACGACGAACTACTTCCTGGAGCGGATGGGCCTGCGCGGTCTGGACGAGCTCCCGGAGCTGGCGCCCTTCCTCCCGGAGGCGGAGGCGATCGAGGCCGAGACCCAGGAAGCCGTACCGTCGTTCGACCCGGACGCCCCGGACCCGGACGAGGGTCACGGGACGCACATGACTGACACGACGACGACGGAACTTTGATGCGAAGCAGCGGCAGCGGCAAGAGCGGCGGGCGCGGTAACCACCGCGGTGCCGGCAACGACAGGGACCAGAAGCAGGGGCAGGGACGCCCCCGCAAGCCCCGCCCCGAGGAGCGCCGCTACGACGTGGGCCCCGGCGCCACCAAGGACGGTCCGAAGGCCGGGCGCGGCGGGGCGGCCCGTGGCGGCGCCAAGGGCGGTCCGAAGAAGCCCGACGCCCAGCGCGGGCGGACGGTGCCGGCGCGCTCGCGTGAGTACGAGGCGCGCGCCGAGGAGCGCAACCGGGAGCGGTACGCGGGCAAGAAGGACATCAAGCCGCCCAAGACCTTCCCGGGCGCCGAGCAGGAGGGCGAGCGGCTGCAGAAGGTGCTCGCGCGCGCCGGGTACGGCTCGCGGCGCGCCTGCGAGGAGCTGATCGAGCAGGCCAGGGTCGAGGTGAACGGCGAGATCGTCCTGGAGCAGGGCCGCCGGGTCGACCCGGAGAAGGACGAGGTCAAGGTCGACGGCCTGACCGTGGCCACGCAGTCGTACCAGTTCTTCTCGCTGAACAAGCCCGCCGGTGTCGTCTCCACCATGGAGGACCCCGAGGGCCGGCAGTGCCTCGGTGACTACGTCACCAACCGCGAGACGCGCCTGTTCCACGTCGGCCGGCTGGACACCGAGACCGAGGGCGTCATCCTGCTCACCAACCACGGCGAGCTGGCGCACCGCCTCACCCACCCCAAGTACGGCGTGCGCAAGACCTACCTCGCGCACATCGTCGGCCCGATCCCGCGCGACCTGGGCAAGCGTCTGAAGGACGGCATCCAGCTGGAGGACGGCTACGCGCGCGCCGACCACTTCCGGGTCGTCGAGCAGACCGGCAAGAACTACCTCGTCGAGGTGACCCTGCACGAGGGCCGCAAGCACATCGTGCGCCGCATGCTCGCCGAGGCCGGTTTCCCGGTCGACAAGCTCGTCCGCACGGCCTTCGGCCCCATCACCCTCGGCGACCAGAAGTCCGGCTGGCTGCGCCGCCTGTCCAACACCGAGGTCGGCATGCTGATGAGCGAGGTCGACCTCTAGGCGCAACGCCGTTCAGTTAAGGGCGGAGGCTGTTCGTCAAGGCCGGTGAACGAGGCAGCGGAGCTGCTGTAGAAGAGGTTTGTCCTCCAAGACATCCT
>NZ_JBHJUW010000114.1:0-28987 GCF_042268205.1 Streptomyces sp. NPDC056160 | reverse complement strand
TGCGCACCGAGCTCGTCATCGACGCCCTCGCCGCCGCGGAACGGACCCGCGGCAGTCTGAACGGGGCGATCATGCACACCGATCACGGAGCCCAGTACACCAGCAGGGCCTTCGCGGACGCCTGCCGCCGGGCCGGTGTCCTGCAGAGTATGAGCGCCGTCGGGTCCAGCGCGGACAACGCCGCCGCCGAATCGTTCAACGCCAGCTTCAAAAGGGAGACGTTGAAGGGCCGAACGGGCTGGTCAAGCGAGCGCGAGGCACGACTCGACGCCTTCCAGTGGCTGTCCCGCTACAACACCCGACGCCGTCACTCCCGGCTCGGTCAGCGAGCCCCGATCACCTACGAGATCACCGTCCACCCAACATCAACTACCCTGGCCCGAGCCGCATAGACGTGTTCAAACTCCGGGGTCAAGGCCCAACCCCCGGTAATTGCCCTCACGCGCATGCGTCTTGTCCAGCGACAGCAGCGGGTGGGTAAGGCCTGCGCGAACGTCGTCGAACCGGGTGACGAGCCAGGCAGGTTGCCCATCCGTTCCCGTGATGCGGTGTACCGGAGAGGCCGTCCGCAGCCCCTGATATACGTCGTATGGGCGGGTGATCAAATCGTCCGCAAGATCCATGTGTTCATTCTAGGGGCCGTTCTTCTACGCCAATTTCCGGGCTCGGCATTTGGGACGTCGACGGGTCTGGACTGTGAGTCTCTGCCGGCATTCCTATCCCCGCGGCGGCGGCCAGCGGCTTCCCCAATCCCCAACCAGTGAGGGAGCCGCTGATCGTTGCTGCTGTGGTCCTGGCGCGCCGCACTTACGCTGCCGGGTACAGGGCGGGGCACATCATCACTCGCAGCGCACCGGCCGAGCTGATCGCGGCCTCGTACGCCGTATGCAACTCCGAGCCGGCCTTGCACTGCTTCCCCTCGCGAAACGCGTTGTTCACGGCGTAGCTCCGCCGCATGAACTGGAGCAGCTCGTACTTCGCCTAGACGGTGGGCAGCCGCACCCGGGTCTCAGGCAGCGGCCAGCGCCCTCTGCTCCTCCGTTTCGGGCTTCGCGTAGTCGTGGCTGCGGCACTCGATGTACGCGGTGAGGGTCTCCCCGCTGTGCGGATCACCGCCGCCCCAGAAGAACCAAAGCGGGACTGGCGGGACTACCTGCCGGTCCCGGCCGGTTCACGCATCGCCACGCAGACCTTGTCGTAGCAAAGCGGGTCGCGGTCGCCGTCCTCGAAGAGGAGCGCGAACCCCGTCACCGGCGAGTTCGGTACGACGTCCTTCAGCCGCCTGAACGCGAAGTTGTACATGTGCGCGGGCTGGTAGATGCCGCGAGCAGTTTCGTCCTGGCGGCGCCAATACGCCCGGCACACCAGCTTGCCGACCAGTTCACTTCGGCGGATGGAGACGTCGAACGGCGTGTTGATGTACTCGTACGCCCATCCCTCGTGCTGCGCTCGCGCGTCGATCTCCGAGTACCGCTTACGCACCCGGTCATAGTGCCGGTTGTCGCTGCACCTTCGGCAGCAGCTCTCACCGGTCTCCGGGTCGGTGAAAGCTCCCGGCCCCTGGAAGGTGAACAGCTCGTCCGGCTTGTGTCCACAGTCAAGTATCTGGTGGTGGTTGATGAGTTCCATGCCGCTCCTAGAACGTGATCCGATTGCGGAGCTTCTGCAGACCGTCGTTCGGGTCGACCGTCGACATCTGGGTGGCCGTTCAGCAGCGCGGTCGAGTCGTCGTGCTGGACGTCGTGCCGACCTCGAACGCCTCGGGGTCGACGTTGCGTTCGCGCCGTACTCGGCGAACCGGTCCGCGCGCTCTTCCGCCTTCTCGTACCGCCTCCGCCTCCGCGAAGCTGCGCCGCGTGGCGTTGTCGATGACCCGGCACGCCTTCAGGCCAAGTTCCAAGCGCAGGGCGAGGGACAGCCGGTCGATGCTCCACGTGTCGGCCTTGTGGTCGCGCGCGTCGTACCGGATCCACGCCCCTTATCAGCGGCGCCACACGGGCAGCGGGCACCCTACGGCCCGCGTGCCCGAACCCGTCACCACGCTGCCACAGCCGACCCGCCCCGGCTCACTCGATCACCTCAGCATCTGTGCCCGGCTCGGCGGTCTGCACGAACTCACACGACGCCCGCAGCTCCGGCGACTCCTCCGCCGCCGGCTCCTCATCGGCGGCGAGCACGGCGAGCGCGGCCCTGCCTGCGTCCATGGCGGCCTGAAGGTCGAGCCAGTACACCCCGTACCGCTCATTCACCAACGTGCACAGCGCGTGCCAGGTGTCGGCCGTGGCGTCGGTGAGGTTGTTGGGGATCGTGGACAGCGTGTCGTCCGCCTCGGTCGTGATCGGCTTCTCAACGTCGTTCACGTTGTACGTACGCGACACGTGCCGCTCATCGTCGTTCGAGCCCTCATCGAGGCGGACCGAAGTAGCGCCGGGCCGGTACCGGGTAATGACGTGCCCGATGTACGCGGCCGACAGCACCGCCGCCGCGTTCTCGTCCAGGCCCTCACACCCCAACGCGTCGATCACGGCGAGTTCGTCATCAGTGGGCGTCGCGGCCTTCAGTGCCGCGCGCTCTTCCTCGGCCTTGCGCAGCGCTGCCGCCTCCGCCTCCGCCTTGGCCACCGCATCGGCGGCGGCCTGCGCGGCCTCGAGCTCACCGGGCCAGGTGTCCCCGGCGGAAAGCCAACGGTAGGGGCCGTCCTTCACGGTCGTGTGCTTGGTGTCCTTCTCCGGCTCGGTCACGGCGCCGATGCGCATTGCCTGAGACCACAGGCGGAACGCGGCCTCACCCTCATCGGTGAGACCGAACGCGCGCACGCCGGGGGCGACGGTGTACACCTTCACGAACCCGGCCCGCCACAGGCCCGGTACCCGCTGCTTGTTGATCTTCGCGGAAACGTCGGCCTTGTCGGGGGAGACGTCAAAGGCGGTAAAGCCATCGGCGGTCTCGCGCACCTTGCCCTCACGCATCCATCCGAGGGCGCGCCACTGGTGCCGGCTGAAGTTCAGCGACTGGGCGGCGTCGATGTCGTTGGGGGTCATGGTGTCGGCGTCCTGTGCGGCGTGTCCGTCCAGGTGGAGGCGGGCGGCGTCGTCGGCCTCATCGCGGGAGGCGTGCACGTACGCGGCGGAGACGTCGGCCACCGGGTCGCCGTACTTGTTGAGGGCCATGGAAACGGGGCCGTGCCGGTCGCACTCGGCTACCCACTTGGTCTCGCGGACGTCCAGCGCGACCGCCCGCGCGGGGGTCGGCGTGTTGTAGGCGTCGCCGGAGGCGGGGACGTCGGCGGCTTCGTCCGCGTCGCTGCCCTCGGCGCTCTCGCCGGCTGCCTCCTCGGGGGTAGCGACGGCATCGGCGGCCCGCTCGGAGTCAGCGGGGAGACCGGGAACGGGCTTGCCGTCGGCGTGCGCCCTGACAATGTCGCGGACGTCGTCGGTAAACGGCTCGTCGTTGACCACGGACGGGTGGGCGATGCGCTCACCGTCGGGGGACACCACGATCCACGGCCACTCGCGGCCGTCCTCCTTCACGATCGTGTACACCTGCCCGCGCGTGGTTGCGTGCCACAGAAACCCCGTGATCCGCTTCACCGTGATACACCGCTCACCCGCCATGTCCGTGTGTCCATCCGTGTCGTTGTCGTGGTCCTGCTGTGTCCTGCTGTCGCTGTCGCCCGGAGGGAGGGCGGGGAAGTCCTCGATGCCCCGCGCTACCAGTTCCCGGCACTCCCCGCACCGCCACTCCAGCGGCCACACCCCCCGGCAGCACCGGCGCGGCGCGGTGCGCTCGGCCTCCCGTGCTGCCTCGCGGCGGGCCTCCCGGCGGTCCCGGATCCGCGCCCGCCGCATCAGGGCCTCGGTGCGCTTGCGGGTCTTCTCCGCCTCGACGGTCGCCCGCTCCGCGCCCTTGCGGGCGACGGCCAGGCGGCGGCGTTCCTCACCGCCCCCGGGGAGCACCGGCAAGGCGTGCGCGTCCTGCCCGGCGTGGCTGTCCCACTGGCGGGCACGGCGGGCCTTGCGAACCGACGCCATGACGTCGGCCTCATCGCGCAGCACGCCCGGCCCGGCAGCCTCGGCGAGCCTGAGCACCTCGTGTCCGTCCTCCGTCGCCACGACCAGGCCCGAGGCGTGACGCGCGAGGTATCCGCAGCGGGCGAGTAGCCGCACCCGCTCACCTTTGACCCGCCGCCCTGTACGGCCGTCCGCGCCGACCGCGCGGAACCCGGAAGCGTCGGCTTTCAGGCCACCGGCGACAGCCAGCCGCACCGTGTCCACGAACGCGGCACACCAGCCGAGAGCAGCCATGGTCCGCGCGGCGTCGCTATCCGGGCCCTGCGAGCCGACCGTGACCCGGGGCCCAGCGACCAGCGCCAGCCGGGGGCGGGGGGCCGCCCCGAAGAGGGCGGCCGTCGTCTTGCTGCTCACCAGGCCACCTCCCTCCAACGCGAGCGGAGATCGTCAAGCGACGCCGTCAGTGCGTCGAACGGATCCGCCGACAGCAGCGGGCCTCAGCCGGGGGCGCCGGGGCAGGGACGACCGGGTCTCGTCGTACTGGACGGTGAGGTCGCCCTCGGTGACGAGGGGCGGGTCAACAGTGGTGTAAGTCATGGTCTGTTCTCCTGGGTCGCGGTGAGGCTACGGATAGCGCTCAGCCGCTGGCTGATGGTTTGTTCGAAGCCGTTAGATGTCGGCACGTAGTACTGCGTGCCGAGCGCTCGGTCAGGTAGGTACTGCTGGGTGACGACGCCGTGCTCGAAGTCGTGCGGGTACAGGTATCCCTGGCCGTGGCCGAGGGCCTTGGCTCCCGGGTAGTGCGCATCGCGCAGATGCACCGGGACCTCCCCGGTGCGGCCACGCCGCACATCTCCGAGCGCCTGGTCGATACCGCGGATGATTGCCGGCGACTTGGGAGCCGTGGCGATCGCGACCGTCGCCTGGGCGAGGTTGATCCGGGCTTCGGGCATGCCGATCAGCTGGACCGCCTGCGCGGCGGCCACTGCGATGGAGAGCACCGACGGATCAGCCATGCCGACGTCCTCGCTGGCGTGCACGATCAGCCGGCGAGCGACGAACCGCGGGTCCTCCCCTGCCTCGAGCATCCGGGCCAGCCAGTGCAGGGCAGCGTCGGGATCCGAGCCGCGAAGCGACTTGATGAACGCCGAGATGACGTCGTAGTGCTGGTCGCGGTCGTAGCGCTGCAGCACGGATCCGGTGATCTGCTCCAACACCTCACGGTTGATGGTGCTCTTGCCGGCGGCCTCCGCCGTGGCGACAGCGGTCTCCAGACGGTTCAACGCCTGGCGGACGTCGCCGCTGGAGAGGTCGGCGATCGCATCGAGTGCAGCGTCCTCGACGCCGATTCCGGTCGCGCTGAGTTGCGAGTCGTCATCGAGCGCCCGCGCCAGGAGTGCGACGATGTCGCGACTCTCCAGGGGTCGCAGCACCATGAGGATCGAGCGTGAGACGACCGCAGCGTTGACCGCGAAACTCGGATTCTCGGTCGTCGCCCCGATGAGTGAGATCAGCCCGGCCTCGACAGCGGGCAGGAGCACATCCTGCTGGGCCTTCGAAAAGCGGTGGATCTCGTCGATGAACACCAGCGTCTGCTCGCCGGCGTCCAGCGTCCTCTGAGCAGCAGCCAGCGTCTTGCGCACGTCGGCGACGCCCGCGGACGTGGCCGAGAGTTCGACGAAGCACCGGCTGGTCTGATGCGCGATAGCGCTGGCGACCGTGGTCTTGCCCGACCCGGGTGGGCCCCAGAGTAGGACCGAGGTGGCCCCCTGCCCGCCGGCGAGCAGCTCCAGCGGTGAGCCGGGGAAGATCAGGTGCTCCTGGCCCACCACCTGGTCGAGCGAGGTGGGCCGCATGCGGGCAGCCAGCGGCTGGCGGCTGGAGGACACGATGGCCCCTTTCGTCGATGGTCGGACGGGAGGGAGCTCCTCTTGCGTCTGGTCGGCCGGCTGGATCGGGATCAGCCAGCGCGGCCTGCGCTGGCTCCTTTTCCTGCGTGCGGAGCTTGTTGAGCACCCGGTACACGGTCTTGCCGGAGATCCGGAGCTCGGCGGCAACGGAGGGCACGTCGGTCCCCCGCCGGCCATCGCGGCGACTGCGTCGTTCAGGCGTCCAGAAGCACGCAGACGGGGCACTCGGGTGCTCCGGATGGCGCGTCGCGCTGCACGGTGTAGCCGCACAGGCAACCGTGGGATGTGCCGTCGCTTACGTGCATGTAGGCGTCTTCTCGCCCTTGGATCTGGTTGCGGGCATCGGTGATTTCACCGGGCTCGGCGAAGGTGATGCCGTTTACGCCCATCGGGGCGAGGTTCCCAGCGATGGATTTCTTGAGAGCCGCCACATTCCGGTCGTCGGCATCGACGTCCAGCCCGGTGAACGTGACGTTCTGATTTGCCGGGTTCGGCTTGGGGCCCCTGCGGGGCCTGCCAGCGGTAAAGTCCTGCACTGTGCTGTCACTCCTCTGTCGTGTGTTGGCACGTCCAGTGCTTCGTGGTGCTCGTGGTGCTCGTGGTGCTCGTGGTGCTCGTGGTGAGTCGCAGGAATGCGGAAGCCCTGGGGAACACGGGTCCTCCAGAGCTTCTCGGCATCTCATGCTGTCGTCCGGGGCGGCTGTGCCGCCCGCTCCGCCCCGCCGCACCGACGTCGGGACCCTTCAGTCACCGCTGTTCCAGGGGAATTCGTGGCCGTGCCGGGCCACAAACGCGTCGTACGCGGCGATGATGCACGGCCGGTCGTTCCCCTGAGGGAACTGCCTAGCGGACCTGAGGTCGTCGTCGAGAATGAAGGCGCGCCGCCTCACGGTGCGCAGGTTCGCAACACCGCGGACGGTTATCAGGTCCGTCTCCTCATGCCCACTAGCCACGAGATTGCCGTGACCGTCCCGCACGTACAGCGGTTTGCCCCGCCGGTCGTGGCCGACCTTCTCGGCGACGGCCATGAACACCGGATAGTCGGCAGGGCCGTGCATCCGCTCCTGGCGCTTCTCCTGCTCGGTCTTCTTCCGCAGCGCAAGGGCGCTGGTCAGAACGTTGACGCCCGCGCCGACGAGGAAACTCTCCACGGGCAGGTCAACGCTGGCCATGATCCAGCACTCGTCGAGGATGTATTGGCGGAGCGCCTCATCGTCGGCGCCGGGGTTGGACAAGATCCCGTTGGGCAGGACCATGCCGATGCGGCCGCCGGGCCGCACCCATTCGATCGCCTTCTGGACAAAGAGCTTCTCAGGTACCACGGAGGAGGCCGGCTTCCCGCGTCGGAGAGTGCCGTCCTTCTCACGGGTCCAGCTGAAGGCGACGCTCGGCTTCTCGACTTGTGACGGGCCTGTGCGGAACAGCTCCAGGACAGGACCGGTCACGGAGATGTCCGAGCCGAAGGGAGGGTTGGTCAGCAAGACGTCGACTGCACCGGGACCGATGCGGTCGAGATGGCGTCTGGCACCAGGGAGGCCGGGTAGGGCGCCGCTCGTGGGGAAAGCCACCGAGTCCATGTGGACGGTGTTGCCGACGCTGCCGGTCAGCATCATCACGGCGAACGCGGCGGCACGGGCCATCATGGGGTCGAGGTCCGCGCCGAAGACCCGCTCTTGTGCATACCTGCTCAGTTCCTCGTAGTGAGCTGCTGCCAGTCGGGCGTGCTCCTGCGTGGTCAGGAGGGCAGCCTCGACGGTCTGCTTGCGGCTCAGGACTGCGAGGCTTTCGCGGAGGAAGCCGCCGGTTCCGCAGCACGGATCGAGTACGGTCTCGCCTGGCTCGGCGGCGGTGATCTCCACTAGCAGGCGGACCACGCTGGCGGGGGTGAAGTACTGACCGTGGTCGCCGCTCAAGGTATCGCCGAACAACTCGTGGTAGGCGGTGGTGAGGGTGTCCAGGGGCGTGGTGCAAAGGCTGTAGGCGGCCAGCTCGCCGACGAGGAAGCCGAGAGCTTGATCGCTGAGAGAGAGCTCGTCGGTCTGGTCGAACAGGTTGTAGTGGGCGTAGCGCTCCTTGACCTCGCCGAAGAGTGCTCTCACGCGTTCCGCGGCGGCGGAACGGTCTGCTTCACCTGGAACACGGTCCGACGTGTCGCGGTGGAGGTGGAAACGGGTCTCCCTCTTTCCTTCGCGGACCAGGTATTCGTCATGGAACTTGGCGAGCAGGACGTACAGGAACTGCCAGAAGGCCGCGTTTTGGGGCTGCCCCTCGTTGACGTGGATGGCGTTGTGGCAGCGCCGGAAAGCGAGCCTCAGCATCGTCTCGTTGGCCGGTGTGCTCCCGGTGGTGCGCGAAGGAGGCGCGGGTGCGGTGTCACGCTGGTGCGCGACTACAGTTGGCCAGTTCGTCAGAGACAGGAACGTTTTGTTCCCCGCGGACGTGGTGTCGCGACCGATGAAGAGCAGGTCGTTGCCGTCGGTCCACAGGCCGTACCGGCAGGCGGGACCAGCCGCCTGCATGAGCGCGGTGACCTCACCGGCCGTGTCGTCCTGGTGGTGGGCGTGCGTATAGGAGCGGATTTTGGCTGAGGCCCGGTTGTTCCTGGGGCGGACGCTCGTCACGACGACACGGCGAATGTACTCCTGCTCATGCGGCCTGCCGTGCTCGAAGACGGCGAGGCTGACACGTCGCCGACGCGGACGGCCGCCTTCCGGGTCCGTCACGTGGAGAGGGACGTCGGCCGCCACGTCGCGCGGGTCGATGCCGTACTGATCGACGAGAGCCCGTACGACGCTCTGGCGTAGCTTCTCGGTCTCGGAGAGCCGGATCACCGTTGTGCCGGTGATGTAGTCGAAGTCTTCGTTGTCTGCCAGGTCGTGTGGTCGCGCGGGCTCCGTGAGGGCCGCCGCTTCCATCTGCGCGATCGGCATTTCTGCGTCGCGGTCTGAGGCCATGGGAAGTGCGGGGGTGCTGGGGGCTGTGCATGCCTTGGTCATCTATTTCATCTCAGCGATCTCGAGGTACCTGTGTGTACTCGGTGCGGCAGGTGACGGCCATTGGCCGGAGGAGGCCTGCGGCCCGGGTTCAAACAGCGGTGAGACGGACGGCGTGCGCCACGAGGGCGGTCGCTGTGAGCTCGCCTTCGTGGGACTCCCAGTTGATATGGACAGTGGATGCCGGGTAGTCGCGGGAACGGCCCAGGTACAGCACGCTATGAGAGCCGTCCTGGGTGATACTGATCAACGGCACGCCTGGAAGGCTCCGGGGGATCACCGTCACCTGCTCTGAAGGCGCGGTGCCGTCAGCGAGGCCGTCGAGATCGGCGGCCAGCTGCTGCAAGTGATACGTCTCGTGAGCGCAGGCGCCCTCGCAGGTCAGAATGGCCGTACGGGTCCCGTCTCGCCCGTTGTACAGCTCGTGGCGCGTACGGGCGCCGTCATGCCCACTGAGGACCGCCGTGGCATCAGACCCGGAGTGGTTGCGGACGATCCAGAACGCCTCGCTCTCCTCGTCCTGCCACCTCCAGCTGATCTGAACGCCAGGTGTGTTGAGAACCTCCTTCCAGCCGGTTGTCGCTATGGGCGGACCGCCCCTCCAGGCGGACAACTCCAAAGTGCTGCGCCCGGAAGCCTGGTCGGCGAACAACGCACCAGGAGTGGACGGCCATGGCCTGACACGGGCCAGGAGAAGGGACGTGTCTGCTGGCCAGTCGAGCCCGCCGTCGTGCGTGAGACGGCGGTGCTGAACCGGGCACGCTGCGCACGCCCCGGGTCCGTCTCCAGGACAACGCTCGTAACCGCCCCAGCGCTGACGGCCGGTCAACGCTGTGAACAGAGAGGTGTGATGTGTCGGCCGCCACCCACACTGATGCCGGTGGTCGAAGTGGGCGCCGAGAGTGAGGCGGGACCAGCCGTTGCCGTCTGGGCCTCCTGGTCCGTAGGCGGGCTGCTCCAGGAATGCGGGCATGCAAGGAACCTCCAGGTCCGGCATGAAGGTGAAGCGGAATCAGGGGCCGAGCGTGCCCGTGCACTCGCGCTGGCGTCCGGGCGTTCCCTGCTCATAGCGAGGAGCGCAGCGTGATCGTCAGCGTTCTCGGGTGGGTGGGGCCAGTGGGTGAAGGGGCTGCACGTTCCTGGGTGTCCGGCGCCGGACTTGCAGTCGAACGGGATCGGGCGGCCATGGCCCTTGCGGCAGACACGGGGGCTCATGGCGTGCGCCTACGGCAGCACGGCGCGGAGCCCGTTGGTGAGCAGAGCCACGGCCGCAGACAACTCGCGGGGCGTGGTCAGCGCGCCCAGCTGAGAGGCCACAGCCGAACTGCTCTGCCCAGCAGCGGCATTGAGTGCCGCCTGAACGACGTGGCGGACGGTTTCCGTGACGCGCATCTGGACTTCGGTGTCCTCCAAGTCGGCAGCTGTGACCTGCCCGCGCCCCATGAGGCGGCTGGTCTTGGAGGCGACATCAAGGGTGGTGAGCGCGTCGTGGTCCGCCGCGGGGGCGAGAGCGGAGAGGTTCGCGCCGCCGAAGGCAGTGCGGAAGCGTGACGGGCAGTGGGTGTGAAGGTCCATGGCGAGCTCGGCGGCGAGGCCGCGGACGGCTACCAGACCGTGCGCGTTGGCCAGTTGCGTCATGAGTCCGAGCGCTGCGCGAAGATCCCCCTGCCTGAGGGCTATCAGGTAGGCGTCGGTGACGGTGCGTATGAGCTTCTCGGGAAGCGCAGTACTGGACACGGTATTTTCCCCGTTCGGGTGTTCGGGTGGCTGCGCGCCGACGAACTCGCAGGTGATGGGGTTGTCCCAGTCGTGATCGGTCATGAGAGCGCCGCTCCTTGAGCTTGTTGGGTACGGCAGCTGGCTGGGGCCGCAACGAAATCGCCGGTGGAGCTGGGCTGGTCGTTCCAGCACGGCCTCTGCGTGGACCAGGGCGTCGAGGTACTCCTCCACCGCTGGGACATCTTGCGGGGGTCCGTCGAGTCAGCCATCGGAGTCTTCCTCGGCGGCGCGGCTCTTGCGGGCCGAGCGCCGGCGGATGCTGGCGGCGAGGCGGTCGTACTCTCGACGTGCCTCGCTCGCCCTGACACGGTGATACTCAGCCTGTCGGTTGTGGTCCCCGATTGACTTCTCAAGTCGGGTGAGCTCGCGGCGGAGGCTGTGCTCTCTGTCGCCCCAGTAAATCTCGCGTACGGCGGCCGTCAGTTCGGATTGGTGCATCATCAGCCACGCACCGGGGACCTGGGCTTGCACGTGGGACAGCATTCCGCGCTGGAGCTGGAGCAAGATCTCGCTGTCGCCCTTCGTGGACGGTCGCGCGAAGGCGACGCGCGGCGTGCCGAGGAACGGCTTGAGCCGCTGGGGCACCGTCTCAGCGGGGAACTTCGCGAGCACACGTGAGATCAGGCCCACCATCTCGTCGAGTTCGGCGAACAGCTGGATCGTGGCGTCGACGATCTCTGTGGTCTTGTTGTGCTTCATCACTTCTGGTCCTTGACGATCGGGTCCTGCTCGGGGAACCGGGACAGGGCCGTCCCGCCCCGATTGGCCTCCCCGTCATGACGTAGAGGAAGGCGCTGCCCTTGACGCAGAGGATGGAGGCGCACTGTTCCTTCGTGTCCATGGCCAGACCCGTCGTCAGGGCGCACTCGTGAGAGGCCGTCAGGGGTCTGGTTGGAGGCCGATGCGTGTCCCGGCTGGTGCATTGACGGGTCTCATCGGTGTCTTGCTCGGGGCTTCGGCGATCAGCGTCGCTTTCGCGTCCCGCCGGTGGCAGCAAAGCGTCTCCTCATGGACACCACCGGAACCCGGGGATGCCCATGACGGGACGCCGACGTATCAACGGGGAACGGGCCGGGCGTACGAACACCCGGCCCGTTACGGTGTCGATCCCGCACCCGGGTCGGCTATGCCGACCCAGACCCCCGAGGCCAGCATCTGTAGGGCGAAGCCGACGGGGCATGCTGTCACCCATCGGAGCGACGCGAAGTGCTTATTCCACCGAAGGGCGGTGATCTTCTTCATGAGGGAGTCCCCTCTTCTTGATCACGGGTGTTCGGTGAGCGGTCGCCACAGTGACCGCTCGGCTGTGGGATCACAACCGGGCCGTCGTCGGATGGGTACGGGTTAGCCGGTAAAGCGCAGCAGGGTACGGGAACGGCCCCGAGCCGGGACGGGTATCCGGGCGCGGGGCCGTGGGCGGAGCTGTTCAGTGGATCGAAGCAACTGAGGGATATGCCTTGAGGTCTCGTGTGAGTGCCGCAGCAGTGACGAGGTCCGCCGGGCGGCGGTTCGTGATCCCTACGTGAAGCACCACCTTCGGTGGCTCGTGTTGGGCGGTCGATACGTGGTAGCGCCTGCTTCGCACCTGGAAGTGGTAGCTGCCGAGGCAGATCACATCGCTGTCCTGCGGTAGCGGTGCTCCGAGGAGATCGAGCTCGAAGGTTACGTAGGTCGGGTCCTCCGGCTCCTGTTCGCCACGCAGCCGAACGACGACGCGTACAACGTCCATGGTGTGCTGCTGATCACGGGTGCTGGTGGTACTCGGGGGCTGGGGCATGTCGGTCCCTTCGGATGCGGGGGGAGCCGCCGGGAGCGGGGCCGTCGTCGGATGGGTACGGGTATCAGACCCGCTCGGAAGCCCAGAGGTCCTTGAGGTCCTCGCGGATCTCTTCTTCCAGGGCGGCGAGAAGCGCCTGCTCGGCGTTGAAGTCCCCGGAGACGGCCTCGATGAGGTCGTCCTGGACCTGCTGCTTGCCTGCGAGCACCGAGGGCATCCGCTCGTCCTGCGTGCCCTTGGCGATGAGCCGGTGGATGGTCACCGGCTTCGTCTGGCCCGTGCGGAAGAGCCGGCCGTTGGCCTGCAGGTAGTGCTCGAGCGAGAACGGCAGCGTGTACCAGATCATCGTCGAGCCGCCGTGCTGCAGGTTGAGGCCGTGCCCTGCGGCGGCAGGGTGGAGCAGCATCACCGGGATCTGCTTGGCATTCCACCGGCGGACCATGTCGCGCGAGCCGTCGAAAGCCTGCGCGTCGATGCCGGCCCTCCGGAGCCGCATCAGCAGCTGCGCCTTGTCGGACTTGAAGTGATAGGCGATCAGCGCGGGCTCGCCGCCGTTGTTCCGCACCAGATACTCGGCCATCTCGATCTTCTTGTCGTGGATGACCTCGTACCGGCCCTTCGTGGCCGGGTCGTCAGGATCCGCGGTGTAGAGCGTGCCCGAGGCGAACTGCATCAGCTTGCTGGTGAGCACTGCTTGGTTCGCGGCAACGATCGACTCGATGCTCTGCGTCAGCTTCCCGTCGTCGTCGGTGTAGGTCTGCACGATGTCCAGGACCAGGTCGCGCTTGAAGTCCTTGTAGGCCTGGAGCAGGTCCGGCGGGAGCGTGACATTGACGTCCTGGATGCTGAGCGCCGGGAGCTGCAGGCTCGTGTTCTGCGCGCTCATCACCAGGTGCGAGATGGCCTGATGGATCTCAGCCTCGGCGTTCGCCGTGGGGATCCACTTCGCCGGCGTCGTGGTGCCGGGCACCATCTTCGGCGTGAACCAGCGGTTGCGGTACGCGGTGATGTTCTGACCCAGCGTCCGGCCCTGGTCGAGCAGGTAGACCTGGCTCCACAAGTCGTGGAGACCGTTGGGGCTGGGCGTTCCCGTCAGCTCGATGAGCCGGGTCATGGCAGGCCGCACCGTCGCCAGGGCCAGGAAGCGCTGCGAGTCGTGGGACTTGAAACCCTGGGACTCATCGATGATGACCGTCTGGAAGGGCCAGATGATGGTGTTCTGACCGTTGATGTTCTGGACCGGCAGCTGGTCGACCAGGCCGAAGCGGCACTGAGCGCAGCCTGCGCCGGAACAGGTCCGGCAGTCATAGGCTTCCCACGTCACCAGGGCCGACTTGAGCAACTCCTGAATCCAGGCGCGGATCTTGGCCTTGGCGGGGACCCGGTTGTTGGCGTTGCCGGCGACCAGAGCACGGTACTCGTCGATCAGTTCGTCTCGGTCCAGTGGCCCCCGTGCCTGGAGCAGCCCCAGGATCGCCGTCGCCTCCGGTGAGACGGTCGGGGCAGGCACTGCGCCCGGCACCGGCGTGATCAGCTTCGTCTCCTGGGACGGCTGAGTCAGCAGCTCCTGGTTGATGAAGTACATCGTCGGCGGATCGCTGGCGACTTCCTGGAAGCGCTTCAGGCGCTTGGCCTTGGAGAGCTTCCTGTCGTTCTCGTCGACGATGAGCGACTTCGTCCGGATGGGGAAGCCCCACTTCTCGATCTCGTCGATCCAAGTGGAGCGGGCGATCGCCACGGGCGCTATGACGAGGATGTGACCCATCGGGCGGATCGTCTGCAGGACACTCAGGGTCGTGAGCGTCTTGCCGGCCCCGACGCCGAGCCACGCACCGGCGAAGGGGTGGTCAACGAGGAAGTCGTGGATCTGCTGCTGATGCGGCATCAGCGAGATCGGGGACGGAGCGGTAGCCGTAGTCATGTCGCTGGTCATCCCTTCTCTTCGAGCGAGTGGTCAGGCATGGAAGGCTTCTTGAATGAGGGCGAGTCGGGCATGGGCCTGGTCGGCTCTCTGTTTTTGCTGCGCGACCTCGGTCTCTAGCTCGGCGCCCCTCGCTTCGCGTCGCGTGACGCGGGTTGGATCCAGGGGGCGGTCGGGGACGCCGTCAGGCGCGGGTGCGGGCGGTGACCTGCCGGTCGCGGAAGGTGTTGATGAGTGCTGCTGCGGCGCCCTCGGGGGAGTGGTAGGGGTCGGTGATGCCGGGTCCGGTCCAGCGGCCGTTCTCCGTGTGCCGGATCGGGCCGGTCTCTGTGTCGTCGACGCGGACCGAGCGGGTGCCGACGTCGGTCTCGGGGCCCAGCTCGGCGTCCTGGAGGGCGCTGAGGATTGTGCGGACGCTGCCGTGGCGGCCGGCGTCCTCGAGCAGGAGGGCCGTGGCCTCCAGCCGGGCGCTGGTGTCGGTGGCGATGGCGGACAGTTCCTGGGCCAGGGCACGGACTTCGGGCGCGGTGTCGGGGGCGGAGGCTTCGACGCTGCGGGCCGCGGTGGCCAGTTCGTCCAGGGCGGAGGCGGCCGCTCGGCAGTCGGCCCGGTTCTTCGCGCAGGGGCCGCTGGGCAGCTGGGCCGCCGCTGCGTCGAGGGCGGCGAGCGCGTGGAGGGTGTCATCAGGCAGAGAGGCCAGGGTGCGGGTGCCGGCCTGGACGTCGCGGTAGGTGCGGAAGGCGGTGGCGTGGGCCTGGTCGGCGGCGTGGGGGTTGGGGAAGGGGCCGTCGAGGTCGGAGGGCGGCTTCGACGCGGTGGCGCCGAGGCGGGCGGTGGCCAGTTCGGTGAAGGCCAGCAGGCGGGCGAGGGGGAAGGCCATCCATTCACGTTCGTCGCCGGTGGCGTCGGAGAGCAGGGCCCGGGCGGGTTCACGGACCTGGTTCAGGAGGCGGACGACGCGCAGGCATCCACCGCGGGTACCGGGCGCGTCGTGCTCCCGCACGATGGCCTCCAGGCCGTCGAGGATCGCGGCCACGTGCTGCTGGCGCAGGGCGTGGAAGAAATAGGCGCGGGTGGCGGAGTCGACGATCTCCTGGCGCTGGAGCTGAATGGGGGAGAGCGCGGCCCGGGCCTCGGAGACACTGGAGTACGGCTGGTGCTCTGCGTCGGCCACGGCGTGCAGGGCGATATGGAAGACCACGACGTCCTCGGCCGCCCGCGGAGCATCCGTGCGCCGGGGGCCGGCATCCGTTCCGACGCGGCCGCGGTAGGCGCCGCCAGCGGCGGCGACCTGGCCCACGACTACGTCGTTGGCGTCGACGACTTCGGCCGATGCGGAGCCGTCGGCGGGCGGGCGCAGCCGGAATGCCGGGAACGCCTGCAGGACCGGGCTGTTCATGGGTCTCCTCGGTTTGTGGGTCATGGTGTTGCTCCCTGTTGGTCGGATGAGGACTTGAGGAGGTGCGCGATGAAGACGTCGACGCTCGGCTTGTCGTCGACGACGTGAACCTCGGCCCCGTGGCGGCGCAGCTTGGCGCGCGTGAGCTGTTGCAGCTTCCGCAGCCGGCCGCCGGGGCGTTTGACCTCGACGAACACGGTGGCGCGGGGGGCGACGACGATCCGGTCGGGCACTCCCCCGCGGGCCGGTGAGACGAATTTCAGGCACAGGAAGCCGTGCGCCCGGCACTGGCTGAGGAGGTAGTCCTCGATGGTGCTCTCGCGCGTGCGAGCCATCAGCGCGGTGCCGTCTCGTACGAGGAGACCGTCGGCACGCCGTACTTCAGCTCACCGGGCTCGACGAGACGGAAGCCCGTGGAGTGCTTGTGCATCCGGGAGACGCTGATGGTCGAGCGCCTCGTGCCGTAGTGGGCCCGGACCCGGGCCCTGCCGCTTTTGACGAACTCGATGACGACGCGGCGCTTGCTCTGCCGGGTGTCGAGGTCCTCCCAGATCTGCCCCCGGCGGACCAGGATGCCCTCGCGGGTCGTGTTCTTCTCCTGCGGGGCCTGGGCGTCGTCGTCCTGGGCGGAGGTGCCGGTCGGCACGGCATCGGGCACGATCTCGTACTTCTTCAGGAACGAGCCGAACTCGGTGATCGTCCGACGCTGCGCTCGATGATGGACCGAGCGCCGGAATTGGAAGGGTGAATCTACGCAAATGACCTTGGTCAGGACCCCGTCGCTTTTGCGCCGCCAGCGCTGACCGGGCTGGACTGGTTCGGTCGCGGCACTCACAACTCGTCGCCCCCCTCAACGGTGCGGACGGGAAGTGTGGTCTGGAACATGACGTCTCTCGACTCTCTTGCCATGGCGAGCCAGACTCGCCTTCGTCATAGATTCGATTCGGGCACCGAGCAGCGTCGTGTCGGCACAGCCCGGCACCCTGCGGTCCGATGGTGGTGTGGGGAGCTGATCAGGCGGCGTTCTTCCAGTTCTTGGTGAACGTCTCGTCGAGCATCCGGGTGTAGATGTCGAGATCGAGCGCCCCGATGAGCTGCTCGACTCGGGCGGCCGGCAGCGCGCGGAGATCGTCGTTGACGACGATCACCGACCAGTGCGGGTCGATGCCGTTGATCCGGCGGATCACGACGTCCTGGTCATCGGGCAGCAGCGTGAGGCCGTCGGAGGTGCTGGCCTCGCTGCGGTTCTTCGCCCACCCGTGGTGGCGCAGGATCTCCAGCGCGATCGGGTCACGTCGCACCCCGGCGCTGCCGGACTCGCGCCGCTTGCTCTGGCTGGCCGGGTTCACCTTCCATGCGCCGGCGTTGTGCAGGCTCACGGCACCATCAGTGCCGTCGTGGACGATGAAGACCCGGTTGACCATCTGCAGGGCCCGCGGGTTCACCAGCTGCGCATCGGCGTCCTCGTAGTCGTCACGGTCGGGCGCGGCGCTGACCGGGTCGGCGGCGAACGGGTAGGTGATTGATCCACGCGAGGCGGCGAGGACGTTCTGGAACAGCAGCAGCGTCCGCACGGGATCGGCCGGGTCGATCGCCTCCTCGATCATCTTCCGGCCCAGCACGGGATCGAACGGCTCGGCGAGAGCATCCTCTCCCCTGCTGGCGACGGTCTGCAGGTAGCGGGCCAGGGCGAAGTCGATCACGGCCGGGTGGGCCAGCGACTTCGTCGGGGTAGGACCCGCGTGGCAGGCCAGCGTCCCGCCGGAGGCGGTGATGATCGGGCTGTCGGCGACGCTCCGGTCCTCAGTGGGCGACTCCAGCTCGAGCCGGTTGTTCGAGTCCTTGCTGATGAGGAACATCAGTTCCGGTTCGATGTCGATGCCGATGGCGGCCTGCTGCTCGGCGAGCACCCGGTTGTTGGTGGTCTCATCGAAGCCGTTCTCGCCACCGACGACGGAGTAGAGGCCGTCGGTGTTCGTCGAGATGATCCGCGCGCCGGCCAGCGTCTGGGCCTGCCCGATCCGCCAGCTGAACAGCTGGCCGATGATCCGCATCGAGATGGTGCGGTTGTTCATCCTGATCGGGGTCCGGTGCGCGGCGTCAGCAGCTCCAGAGGCCGAATTGAGGATCAGCTTCGTGCCGTTGCGCAGGGTCGCGAGCCGGGCCTTCTCCTCGGCGGAGATCTCCGGCTTCTTCATCTCGAAGCCCAGGCGCTCCTTCTCGAAGAAGATCGTCGTGTAGCGGTCCTCGCCCAGCTCGGGGTTGTAGAACGCCCTCATGTTGCGCAGCAGGTTGGGGTAGTAGCTCGTGAAGTCCTCGTGGATGACGAGGCCTGCCGAGGTCCGTGCGTACTTCGGGTGCAGCTTGGTGGACTGGTCGGCCTTCGCAGTGAACAGCGTGGGGGCCTTCTTCGCCAGCTCATCGCGATAGACGGCCTTGACCGCCGAGGTGACGGCCAGGACTATCTTGCCGTCGAGCACGGTCCCGTCGGCCAGGCGCACGTGCATCGCCTCGGTGTCCGGGCGCTGAGTGTCCAGCAGCTGGGCCGGATCCGGCACTTGGGCCTGCGCACGCACGAGCTGCTCGGCCTGGTCCGGGTCGTCCTTCTTCGGCTTGCGGTACTTCACCTTTTTCGGGTCCGAGCCCAGCAGCACGAGCCGCTTGTCGACGGTCGTGCCGTCGGGCAGCACGAGCAGGTTGTGCTGGCGCTTGGCCTCGGCGACGAAGTCCTTCGCGTCCGGGTAGAAGAGCTTGGCGAGACCGATCATCGCTGCCTGTTCTCGGTGCTCGAAGGAGTCGGCGTCGAAGACTGTCATGTCTGCCTCGGCTCCGTGGATGCCGCCCGTGCTGAACGTGGCGAAGCACGATGACGGAGATGCGTCACGGTGGAAGTAGGGCACGTTGTTCGGTGTCTTCGGCAGCTCGCGCAAGGACTTGGCCGGGAGGGCGAACAGGTCGCGGTACTCCTCGGAGTTGTTGAAGTTCTGTCCCTCGATCGAGCGGTAGTAGTTGACGACGTGCATGAACTGGCGGTGCGCCTTCGCCTGTGCCGGCGTCGCGGCTGGGTCCTTGGCAGGGTCGGGGGCCACGTTGTCCTCGAAGAAGCGCACGCACTCGTCGAGCACGTTGGCCTGGGAGATGCCCTGCTCCTCGGCCACCTCCTTGGCCGGATAGAGGAACGACACGGCCTCGATGTCGTTCAGCGAGGTGTACGGCGCGAGGATGCGGCCGACGAACTTCGCCGAGGACGAGTCGATGGTCAGGCGGTCCCGGCGCACCGAGCCGTTCTTGGCGTAGACGGTCTCGGAGTACTGCGCCAGTAGACCGGCCTTGAGGTCGAAGTTGCTGGCGTAGGCCGGGTGCTGGAAGAGCTGGGCCAGGCCCAGGCAGTCGGAGACGTTGTAGGCCAGCAGCTCGTAGAGATCCTCGATTGAGGCGATCGAAGTGTCGTGGCTGAGCTTTTCGGATTCCTTGATCTGGCGGCCGAGCATCCCGAGCAGACGCTTGAGGCTCACCTTGGTCTGCAGTTCGTTGAGACGGGCGACGTCCAGGTGCCGGCCCGAGTGCATCATGGCGCGGCGGATCTTGGCGGCCGGGCCGTCCCAGCCGAGGTAGCCGGGCATGTACTCGATGTACTCGTTGAACAGCTTGTCGTTGTGCTCGCGCATCTCACGCGCGGTGGTCGGCTGGACAAGACGACCGGAGTGCGGAGCCGGGAAGGTCTCCATCAGGTACAGCGCGAGCATGGTCATGTCGTAGTTCAGCGAGTTGTACCCGGCCAGGAACGGGTGCTTCAGCGGGTCGTACTCGGGATCCGTGTCGCAGACCGGGCGCAGGCTCGCCGGATAGGACGAGACCTCGCTGCGGTCGTTGACCTGGTCCGCGTTCGAGAGGCCCATCAGCTCGGCGAGGCGGAAGTTGCCCCGCTCGCCGCGCAGGTTCCACAGCTGGACGCTCACCGCGGGCAGGCCCGGGTTGGAGCGCACCACGGCTTCATAGAGCGCCTGCGGGTCCACGGCGTCGGAGAGCTGCTGGTCGTCGGCGAGGAAGAAGATCTCCAGGTCGTCGACGGCTCTGCCGGGCCGCGGGGTATAGGCGCACAGGGTGAAGACGTCCGACAACGACTCGATGTCGTAGAAGGTGAAGCGCGCCTTCGAGGCCGTGACGGGTGTTCGCTGTGTGGTCATGGTGGGGATCTCCTTTCGTCGGTCCGACCATCACGGCCGGTGTCTGGGGAGGAGGCGCGCGCGGCCTCAGAGGGAGTCGTGAGGAGAGCGCCGGCGCGGGGTATCCATGCGCCGGGACGCCTCACTCATGAGCCGGGCCTTCTCCGCAGGGTCCGTCGTGATTTGCGAGCGGACGGCGAGGTTGGTGATCCGCTGCTCGCGCGCGACGTCGGACATCGCCGTGATCGGGCGGCCCTGGCCGCAGGCGAGTTCGCGTACGGCCTAGGTGAGTTCGCCGAGCGCGCCAGCAGTTTTAGCCATGGGTGCATCAGTCCTGTTCGTCAGTGGTGCCGTCGGTCGGGGCGGATGCGCCCGTCTGCCGGAGCAGTCCGCGGTAGTTGGCCTGCAGCATCGGCTGGGATTTCTTCTTCGGGTCGCTGCCGGTGTAGCTCGGGTGCATCCACTTCTTCAGCTCGTACTCAGCGATGAGCACCTCGGGGGTGTGCATCATCCGGCCGGGCCGGATCTTGCGGTTCTTGTCCGGGCAGTGCCACAGGGCATCCGGCCGGACGATCGCCACGAGGTCAGTGATGAACTGCTTGTTGCTCACCGGCGAGCCCGACGGCGAGACGTCGGCGAACCAGGCCTTGTACAGGTCATAGAGGAACGTGAACGGTGCCAGGTCCCAGACCAGCCGCCCGCGGAACTCTTCCCAGAAGGCGCGCACGGGGTCGTTGGCCTCCTTGTACTCGGCCAGGACCGCCTTGGTCGCCACCGGCTCGGAGAGCTGGTAGTAGTCACCCGGAGATGACGCGCCGGCCCGGTTGACCGCGTACCAGAAGACGTACTCCAGGACCTCGCGGCGCTGGAGGTAGTCGTCCTTGATGTACTTCTTCTCGGCTCCGGTGAAGCTCTTGGTGAAGGGCACGAAGAGCTGCCGGCGGTAGAACGACTCGGACTTGTCCTTCACGCGCGGGAACTCGTTCAGGCACTGGACCATGAAGCCGAAGAACTGGTAGGCGATCGGCATCCGGTACTTGCGGTTGATCTGGATGACGTCGTTGGTCACAATCGCCTTCAGATTGGCCGCCTTGTCGATGAAAGTGCCGACATCGTTCTCGTCGACGATGATCGCGTTGGCGCGCACCAGCGGTTCGAGCGCGAAGTCCTTGCCGAAGTCCGAGAGCGGAATCGAGGTGTGCGCGCCGCTGCCGACGAGGTTGCGCATGAGCGCGCAGAGCGTGCCCTTGCCGTTATTGCCCTGCTCGGAGTAGAACCAGGCGGTCTTGCCCCAGCGCACGTGCGGCCGGATGATCGCGCCGATGATCTCCCAGATCAGGTCGGCGAGGCCCTCGTCACCGGGCTGGTCGAAGAGCTCTTCGATCCAGGCGACGACTTCCCAATCTCCGTCCTCAGGGTGCGTGATGACCTGCTGCGGGGCGTCGTCCACGTAGTCGACGTCGTTCTTGGTCAGCAGCACGATGGCGGGGTCGAAGGGGTGGACCTGCTTGGGCTCGAAGTGGAAGTCCTTGCCGAAGATCGTGAGGTCCAGCGGCTCGGTGCCGTAGAAGACGATGCCGTTGCGCGCGGCGATGAAGTCGCGGTTCGTGCTCTGGTGCCGGCGCGGGCTGTCCTCGCGCAAAACGGCCAGGACCTCGGCGAACTCCTTGAGGGTCAGCTGGGTGTTGTACATGCGCGCCGTGGTGCGGATGTCGTCCTCGCTGGTGGTGTACGTCCCACGCGCGCGGCCCGCGGCCTGGTACATCGCCAGCAGGTCGTACTCGCGGTCGGTGTCCTTGGCGTTGGGCGCGATCCGGATGACGTGGTGCAGACGCAGGAGGATCTGCGCGACCTGCCAGTACGTCGGATATCTCGGCAGGGGGTACTTCTCGGCGGCCACGGCCGCCTTGAAATTCTCGGCCTTGATGACGCCGCCCACGATCGCCAGCAGCTCCTTCTCCAGCACGCGAGACGTCGGAGGACCGGTCGGGTCGATCTGGTCGAGGTAGGCGGCGGTGACGTAGGTGACGATCTCGTTCTGCGGAGCCATGTCGTCGCGGTTCGAGAAGTACCCCATGACGCTGGCCAGGACGTCGGCGACGGGGTTGGTGCGCGGTCCGGCGTTGGAACCGGCGGCAGGTACGGACATGAGGGCGTCAGGAGGCGTCATGTTGCTGCTTTCTCGATCATGATCGAGTTCCTGCCGGCGATGAGTGGGAAGCCGATTGAACTCGTAATCGAATGGAACGTGATCTTGACCTTACGTCATCCGAGTACCATTTTTCAACGATTAAGCCACCATTCGACAAAAGAGTCGACTGAGGTCCTGAATGGTGGTTAATGGAGGCCAAAAGGGCCACCGACAGGGACTGGAGAGAGCGCGCGACCGCCACGGCCACGCCACACGCGTCGCGAGCCTGGGCGGGACGTGAGAACCAGCGACTCGTCAGGCACATAGCCCACGGAGTCGCTGGCTTCTCGCGCTCGACCACGCACCCGCGGGCGGCGTGAGCCGCCCGGCCCGCGGTCGAGGTTCGGAGGAGTTCTTCTGATCGGCCGAGCCAGCTGCCACCAGAGCATCGACCGGACGCTCTCCAGGAGGATCCCGAGTGCCGCATGCCCGCATACCCTCTGCGGGCAACCGAGCGTGTACCACTTGACGTGGTACACCTGTTCCCCCAGGTCAGAGCGAGGATTCCGGGAGTTCAAGAGCGAGCTGTACCACGTGGCATTTTCTACGTGGTACAGGTGTTTGCCCAGGTCAGGCGAGGTTTACATACCCCCCGTACCACTTGTACCAGAAAATAGAGACTAGATACACGCGCAGGGGGGATAAGAGAGCAGACTGGCGAGCTGGGGCTGGAGCCGCCTGGACCGCTCCCGAACGCGTCCCCTATGTAAACGGTCAAAAAGACGTGGTACTCGTGGTACATGGGCGGGAAACACTGGTTGACCAGGGGAAACGTCGGACCACGTCGGCGCTCCCACGTGGTACACCCGATGCGGGAAAGAGCCTCGCAGTACAGGTGTTTGCCCAGTTCAGACGCGGTTTGCAGGGGTGTACCACGTCTCGTGGTACATCTGACAGCTCGATGCGCCCAGCCCCTGGCGACCAAGTCGAAGCGGGCTTCCATGCCGAGCCGCCGTGCGGCACTCAGGGGCGCGGCCGAGTCTCAGCGGGACTGGAAGCCGCATGGAACATCCTCGGCGTCCTGAGGCTCACAGAAGGCTCCTGACGCGCCCTCCGAGCACGAGTCAGAACTCTGTCCGAGTCGTTCGTCGACAAGGCTCCACTGGAAGCGAGAGGACATTTGACTGACATTCTCCGCTCATTGCGAGTGATACACGACAGCTGCTATCGTTGACGCCAGGTGATCGATGTTGCACTGGAACGTGGAAACAGAGAGGCCGGAGAGCATCCCCGTGGGAAGGGAGCTCTCCGGCCTCTTTGCATGTGCTGATGAGTGCGAGGCGTGGATGGCGCGAATCACCCAGGGGTGACCAGCCTTCAGCCTCGCCGGTATCCCGCATGGGGGGACTCGGGACTGCGGCTACGGGATCGCTCGTCTGCTTCGACGACGTAGAGGATCTCGTAGGAAATCGTGGTGTTGAGGTTGAGCCGGTTCTTGCTCTGGCTCTTCTTCATCGTGATCTTGCGGAAGCCGTAGACAACCTCGGCGCGATCGAAGAACCGGCGCAGCCTCGAGTTCACGCGCTCACGGGCCTGTTCGGCCGTGATGCCCATGTCGGAGACGACGAAGACGTGCGTGTGACCGCGATCGAAGGTGGGCTTCTCACCAGTGTCGAGGTCCAGACGGATCTTCGCACGGCTGATGTCGAGCGTGTCGGGACGGACGAGCTGTCCTCGTGAGTCGTACGTGCAGGTGCTGACGATAGCCATGATGAAATCCTCTCCTCTCCTGATGAGTATGACTGAATGGTTACTTGCAGTCACACCCCCGGTGACCGGATCACCCCGGTCACCACGAGCATGCCCTCCGCACGAGGGCCGGCGGCTGAAAGGCCGCCAGGTCCCACACGGAGGGCACCATCGTGTTTCAGAAGAGGCTGAGTACCTCGCTCACTGCATCGCGGACTCGCCTCCTGCGCCATGGACTGCGCCTGGCGCAGTCCCGCCGGCGCCCCGCCGGTAGAGCCCAAAGGCACAACCAGCGAAGGCCAGGCACAGGAACACCGCGGAGACGGGGTTCGCCAGAGCGCCGAGCGCCTGTGCCGGGACAAGGGCGGCAGCGAGGTTGAAGCCCAGGTGCAGGAGCACGCAGGGCCACAGCACGCGCGTGCGTTCGTAGACCAGGGCCAGGAGCACCGCCAGTGGCAGGGTCGAGGCGAACTGCACGGCGTTGCCGTGCAGCAGGCCGAACACCACGGCGGTGACCAGCGTGGAGGCGAGGATGCCCACCCGCTTGCGCAGCAACGGGTAGATCAGCCCTCGGAACAGGGCCTCCTCCCCCGCGGGAGCCGCGACCAGGGTGAGCAGCAAGGTCGCCACAGCCCCGGCCGCGTACCTCGTCTGGTTCGACGCGTCGAAGCCGGCGGACCCGGCCGTGACGTAGATCCACAAGGCCAGCGACTGGCCGGCGAGGAAGGCCAGGACCGCGCAGCCGAGGACGGTCAACCCGAAGCGTGGGATCTCCGGCCTCGGCTGCGAGGCCGGCGCATGCGCGAGCCACCGGGGCCGCTGGATCCTCACCAAACCGACCAGGACGACAACAAGCATGCCCAGGACGGCGGTCGCGACGACCGGCTCTCCGATGAGGAGGACTGCGACGGTGCTGAGGCCGAGGTAGACCGCGACGGCGACGAACGGCACGAGGACGCACCACCCGATGCCGATCAGACGCGAAGCTATCGGTGACGTCGTCATGGTCTCCCCCTTGGTGTATCTCAAGCAGCCGTGGTGATCTGTTCGTTGATGACGGCCTGAACACGGGTGTCGCCGCGGAAGGTGTTCAGCTGCAGCGTCGCCGTGAAGCGCAGCGTTCCGAGTTCGGTGCGGCTGGCGCGCTGCACGAAGCCCCGGAGCATGTCGAACTTCTCCTCGGCGACGTTCCACCACAGGCAGGACAGGCCGGACCGGGTGACCAGACGCAGGTGCTGCGATTCGGATCCGATCCGGTCCACACGCAGCCCCAGAGGCTCGATCGCGATCTCGACGACCGGAGCGGTGAAGCCGTGCCCGAAGGGCTTGAGCCCCTCGGTCCGGCGCACCAGCTCGAACAGCGGCTGCAGATCCTCGAGGCTGGCGTCGCAGTCGGCGTCCGGGCCGAGTACCAGATCACCGCTCGGTCCGTCGGTGCTGACGGCGAGCAGAGCGGCCTGGGTGGCCTCCTGCAGCACGGCGACGAGGTCGCCCAGCTTCTCGGCTTTCGCGACGCGGACGCCGCAGGCCTGCTGGTGTCCGATGGCGCTGAGACCGTCGTGCGGTTCCAGGCTGGTGATGATGTCGAACCACCCCGGCGCGCGACCGGAGCCGCTGACGAAATCGTCGGGATCGGCGGGCCGGTTGACGACGACGACCGGGTGGCCGTTGAGCTCCATCATCCGGTTGGCCAGCAGCCCGTACATGCCCGGGTAGGCGTCCGAGAAGTACACCCACGGGGCCAACGGCTGATCCCCGGTGGTGAGTTCTTCCATGTGCTCGATGACCAGCTGCTTGCGCAGCTCGTTGCTCTCGATCACCTGGTGGGCAACCTTGAGCCTCTCGTCAGCATCGGCGGCCGTGAACACCGCGAAGCACGGCTCAAGCGAGGCCCCCGTGCGGCGCGGGCTGTTCATCGCCGGGGCGAGGTAGAAGCCGAAGAAGCCCTCGTCGAGGTCGTCGACGTCTCGGATCTTGCCGATCTGCGCGAAGGCCTTGAGTACGATCGCGAAGCCTTCGAAGGCCCGGAGAAAGACCGGGTGATGCGGCTCGGTGCGCAGCAGCTGCATCAGGATCGACTGCTCGACGTCGATGGCATCCGGGTCAGCGTCGAACCCACCCCAGGGATTGGGGATCGTCTTCGGCGCGGCGACGCGCAGCAGACGGGCAATCGAGATCGCATCACGCACCAGCTGACGGTTCTCGTACAGCACGGGCATGACGTCGGAGACAGTGCCCAGGCCGGCGAACAGGCGCAGCAGGTGGATCTCCCAGAGCTTCTTGGGCCGGTGCACGCGGGTGTAGGCCTTGATCACCTGGTAGAGCACGTGGGCGCCGCAGATCCCGGTGTGGGCGTAGGTCTCGTCGATCCGGCACGGGTCGACGGTGATGTCTGCGGTCGAGCCCGGCGCGAGCTCCTCGTGGTGATCGGTCACCAGCGTCGTCCAGCCCAAGGCACGCGCGGTGGCGATACCGCGGTGGGAGTTCACTCCCCCGTCGCAGGTGAGCAGGACCCGGGTGTCGGGCCACTTCGCGTGGATCTCGGCGATGTCCTCGGGCGTGAGCTCGTGGCCGCGGCGGTAGTCGGGCAGGTGCAGCTCGACGTCGAAGCCGAGCTCGGACAGGCCGGCGTAGCCGAGGACGCCGGAGGAGATGCCGTCCATGTCGAAGTCGGGGGCGATGGTGATCTTCTTGCCCGTGGTCCGGGCGTCATGAAGGGCCTCGACCATCTCGGCCAGGTCCAGGAGCTCGTCGTGCTCGGTGGACTCGATCTCCTTCAGGTACTGATCCGACCACCCCCTGCGCTGGCACAGCAGCTCGAAGAGGCCGGTGTCCTCGTCGGTGAGCGCATGGTCGTCGACGGTATGCAGCATGGACATGGTGGGACCTCTCGATCGAGGTTGTTGGTCGATGGAGAACGGGGTATGTGACACCCCCGTGTCGCTGTGATTTTAGCAGTTACATTCTCCCCCTCTGCTCATTTAGCAGCGTTCCTGAGTCTTATTCGGGCCCTCAATGGCACACTTATCTCGAATGACCGCGACAGGCTTTCCAAGGTCCTTACGTATCGGCTACTCTCGCCGGCATGGCCATTCGAAGCATTATCGAGTCGGATCTCAGTGGTAAGCCGGATGCGGCTACGGCGACCTTCGGCCTGGGTGACACCTGGTACGAAGTCGACCTCACCACTGAGGAGCGGAAGAAGCTTGAGGAGGCGCTGAAGCCATACCTGAAGGTCGGCCGGAAAGCCGGGAAGGCGACGCCAGTCAAGAAGCGAGTCGTACCCGAGACGACTGCCGAGGAGCGCGAAAAGATCCGTGAGTGGGGCAAGAAGGAGGGCTACGAGTTCGCGGAACGGGGGCGCATCCCGAAGACAGTCATGAAGGCCTACGACAAGGCGCACGGCATCGATCGGAGCAAGTAGCGCCGACCCCGGTGTTCGCCGCCCGGCCGACTCATCCCCTCCGCTCTTGAAGGGCCCTGCAGCACGCTGCAGGGCCCTTCGTGCGTCATCAGAACGGCAGCAGCGACGGATGGATCACGGTGGCCGTCTCGACCCCCGCCGCTCGCGCGCGATCACGGCGGTGGATGGTGCCGTGCGAAAAGTGCCCCGGCGTGTGCGGCATGAGCTGCTCCCTGCCCCGCTGCGGGCACTCAGGCTTCGGGCGCAGAGGTCGAGGAAGGCCGTGCACAGCACCTGAGCCCCGGCCTCACGGAAGACCCCGGCGGCGTCGACCATCTCCTGGTTGCGCTGGAAGCCGGCCTGCTTCCCATGAGCCGACCAGGCAGCGGGGAAGGTGCGGATCTCGAAGCCGGCGGCCCGCCACAGGCGCTCGGCCATCGCGTCCGCGCCGTCGGGGCAATGCCCCGAGATGAGTACCGGCCGGGTGACGTTCTCCGCTCCCCAGTCGCGCCAGGCACCGTTGAACGCTGTGCGCATGCTCTGCTCGTCGTTCCAGCTGCGGGAGCCGGTGACGAGGACGACGTGCGAGAACGACTCGGAAATCATTTCAGCAATCATTCGAATCTGCTCTTCTTGTGACTCGGCGGTCTTCACAGCTGGTCTCGAGAGCTGCGGCCGCGGTGTTCGGGCAAGCGTGGCGGCCTGTATGTCGCGGCTCATACCGGCCGGCTGGTACCGGCTCGATGATGGCCAGGTCCGTCTCCCGGTGGAGTGCGACGCGGATCCGGTGTTCGTCACACATCGGCATGAGGTGGACGGTGTACAGCCCGTCATCGCCGCGGGAGACGTGCACGGTGACGACCGTGCCGTTCTCGTGGTTGGTGAAGTCGACGTTGCCGATGTCCTCGACCTCGCCGGAGTGCATCACCTCGGCGACGGCTTCACTGTCGGGCTGCCACAGCTTCGGCTCGGTGTCGTAGGGCGAGAGTTCGGACTGGGACTGGGTCATGGAGATACCTCTTCGTGGTCTCGGGTGCGGGTGGCGAACAGCGAGTGCGGACCTCGGTGGGGTCCGTGTGATCTCGATGTTCGACCCAGCACCCGTGCCAGCTTTGCTGGCTGACGACTCGGAAGATCTTGCTGGCGCGATCTGCTCCCGGATGGATCGCGTGGCGAGCCGTCGCACGGGTCGTCACTTCTCGCCTGAGCCAGGCGCGCAGCGCCAGGCGATCCACCACTGCTGCACCCTTTGCTGCTGTCCACATCTGTGGACAACTGCAGCGGGGCAGTGGTGGGGCTTCCTCTCTCAAGCGCAGCGCTGGGCATAGCCGGAGGGAGCGCCAGCGACCGACGGACCGGCGAGCGAAGCGAGCGGTGGAACCCGTCGGCTATGCCGACTAACACGTCCTCGGAGCGCAGCGGAGAGGCCGAGCGGAGCGAGGGTCCGCAGGACACGTGTTATCAGGTTCCCTTATGCCCTTTTTCTTTCTTGTCGTCGTCCTCGCTGTTCCACGGCTGGAGCGTTAGCGGAAGCCTGGAACATCAGGGGAACCGGCCCGTACCCTCTTGACCCGTACCACTCTCCTTCTTCCGCGTAGCGGGGGTACGGGTCTGGCCGTTTCGCCTGGTCATCGCGCCTCTTGGGTGTACTGCTTGTCCACGGACACTGGGACGTCCGGGTGAGCGGACATTTGAAGTCCCTGCTGGCGGACAGTTCATCTCCCTGTCCGGTATGACTTTTCATCCCTC
>NZ_JBHJUW010000113.1:0-28994 GCF_042268205.1 Streptomyces sp. NPDC056160 | reverse complement strand
GGCCACCCCTGAGGGGGCGGCCGGGGCCCGGCCCTGCGAGGAGCGTCAGCCGAAGGCCTTGACCGTGTTCCAGTTCACCGTGAGGACGATCCGCACGGGGGCGTTGGTGTTGGTCCGGGACGGATGGTAGATCCGCGTGGCGCCGTCGGAGGCGAGGCGGGCCCAGATGTCGGGGATGCCGTCGTCGTTGACGTCCGGGATACCGATGGCCGTGGGCACGTTGGTCTCCGTCCAGCTGGTGCCGTACGGCTCGTCCTTGCCGGTGAGGGAGTTGGCGGCCAGCTTGAGCGAGTCCAGGGAGACGCTGCCGGCGACGGGGCCGGGCTTGCCCTGGCGGTCGTACATGTTGCCGTTGTCCAGGTTGCGCCACAGCAGGTCGGGCGTCTTGTCGCCGTTGATGTCGGCGACGTTGACGACCTCGCGGCGCCCCCAGGCGTCGTCGTTCATCAGCGTGGCGGTCTGGAAGGTCGCGCCCGTGTAGCCGGACAGCGTCCACAGCTGCGCGCCGGCCCGCAGGACCAGGTCGGGCAGCTTGTCGCCGGTGATGTCGCCGACGGCCTTGATCTGGGTCCACGTCGAGGGTGCCGGGGTGCCGGAGGGCAGGCGGACCTCCAGGCGCTTGGTGACGTCGAAACTGCCGTAGCCGTCGCCCGGGTAGAGCCAGAACCGGCCGTCCGGGGAGACCGCGAACAGGTCGGTGGCACCGTCACCGGGGTAGGCGTCCTGGTAGTGCGCGATCAGGGCGGCCTTCTTGGTGGCCGGGTCGTACCAGTAGCCCTCCGGGTCGCGCTGCTCGTCGGCCTTCCTGGTGCTGTCGTAGGAGGCGGTGAGGCAGTTGTACAGGTCGCCGTCGTCGCCGCCGACGCAGTTGCGCAGGTTGCCGCCGGCGTCGACGATCACCAGGTCCGGCTTGGCGTCGCCGGTGGCGTCCATGGGACCGTCGGCCTGGTCGCGCGGCGGTACGAAGAAGGTGTAGTCGGTGCGCTTGCTGACGTTGCCGACGGCGTCGTAGGCGTACACCTGGAGGGTGTTGGGGCCGGCGTGCGCGGGAGCCAGCGCGCTGAGCGTGGCCGAGCCGTTCGTGGCCGTGACGTCGACGGGGTTGTTCCCCTCGATGGACCAGCGGAACTTGGTCGCGCCGGTGGAGGTGAAGGTCACCGCGCCCTTGCCGCCGAACTTGACGCCCGACCAGTTGTCCTGGTTGCTCGTGGCCTCGGGGAAGTCCGTGCTGTCGACGGCGGGCTGGTTGGGTGCGCTGGCGTCGATAGTGATCCGGCACGGATCGGTGCCCGGCGGGAAGAACGTGGAGACCAGGCCGTCGGAGTCCTTCGAGCGCACGTCCCACGAGTAGGTGGTCTTGTCCTCCAGCGGGAACGTGGCCGGGACGGTCATGGTGGCGGTGCCGCCGGCGTTCGGGGTGACCTCGGTGACGGCCGGGACCGTGCCGCCGGTCTTCCGGAAGCGGAACTGCAGCTTCTGCAGGTTGCCGTCGGGGTCCTTGGCCGTGGCCGACAGGACGATGTTGGTCTTGCCGACGGTCACGCCCGACCCGCCGACGGAGCAGGCGCCACCGGGGGTGGTCCTGCCGCCGGTGGGCTCGGAGGGCGCCCGGTTGTAGACGACTTCCAGGGTGGCGCTGGTCGCCTTGAACTTGCGCCAGGTCTGGTTGTCGGACTCGGCGGTGGAGGGAGTGGCTCTCATCCCGAACGTGAGGTTCGACCAGCCGCCGGTGGCGCCCTTCTGGGCGGCGTCCTTGACGTCGAAGCTCTCGTAGTCGTCGGGGCAGGAGCTGGAGGACCAGCCGTGCGCGAAGGACTTCTTGTCCTGCACGGTGGACCAGCTGGGCTGCTTGTTCCACGTGGTGCCCGAGGAGATCGGGCCGGTCAGGGAGAACTCGAAGTCACGCTTGGTGCAGGACCAGGAGTGGTTGTTCAGGACCTTGAAGTGCGCCGAGGAGATCGTCGCGTCCTTGATGCCGCTGCTGAAGTTCATCCGCCAGAACGACCGGGCGGTGCCGCCGGTGTCGCTCTCGTGGCCGACGCGGGCGTCGGACGTACCGGAGGAGAAGTTGGTGCCGTCCCAGAAGCTGGTGTTCGGGTAGGGCTTGTAGGCCACGGTCCAGGCGAGCCAGCCGGTGTTGAGGGGCGGGTCGACGAAGACCGGGTACTTCGTGCCGGCGGCCGTGAACAGGCCGGTCCTGGCCGCGTGCAGCCCGAGGCGTGCGCTGGAGGTGCCGTCACCCTCGATCTCGACGGGTACGGGGGCGCTGTGCGCCCCGGGCTCGATACCCGTCAGGCCGGACAGCTTCAGCACGTCGGCGGAGGTGGCGACGGAGGTGCGCGGGCTGCCCTCGCCCTCGTCCAGCTCGGGATCGCGGCCGGCGGAGTCCCATGCGAACGGGGTCGGGATGGAGCCGATCTCCTTGCCGGACCTGTCCTGGACGAGTACTCGGCCGGCGCTCTCGTCGTGGCGGAAGCGGGCCGTGGCCGAGCGCAGGCCGTAGGTCACCGTCGCGAGGGCCTTGGACTGCGCGGCCTCCTTGTCCTTGACGACCAGCAACTGCGCGAAGCCGCCCTCCTCACGGGCGACCAGCAGCAGGTCGACGCCCGGCAGCACCTCGGGGTACAGGGCGCGCGGGCCGTCGAGTACGGGCTCGGGCAGGGCGCCGGGCCAGGTGTAGGCGACGGTGTGCCCGTCGATGTCGACCTCGGCCAGCACCGTTTCGCGGGCCCGCGGGCCGTCGGCGAGCGGCCGGCGCGCGAAGGAGCGGTCGGCGTGGGCGCCCTTGGTGCCGCTGGAGAAGCGGATCGGCCGGGCGGCGTTGACGGGCTGCACGCCCAGGTCGCGCGGGGCGTTCTGCACCCGGCGCAGCCGGTTGTCGATCGGAGCCCAGGCACCCGTCGCGGTCTTCGCCCGGGTCGGCGTGGCCGTGATGACGGTGCGCAGCCTGCCGTCCGGCTGCGCCCAGGTCTGGGAGGTGGCGGTCGTGGCGGTCTCGACGAGGACCTGCTTGCGGGTGCGCCTGGCCTCGGCCTGGGCGGCCGTTTCGTCGCGGGGGCCGGTCGACGCCGGGCGCGCGGCGGTGGCCTTGCCGGCTTGCGGGGGCGGCGCCCCCTCGGGTTGCCACCACGGCGACAGAGCTGAAATCAGGGCGGCCAGAACGAGGCCGAGGGTGAGAGCCAGCCTGGTGCGCGTGCGCACGAAGGGGCTGAGAAAACGATGCGGCGCGGACACGGCGGCGGTCTACTCCCGTGTGGACCTGGGCGGATGGGCATGGGCGCGCAAACGATCACATGATCTGCACAGCCAGTCCACGTGTGAAGAATTTATGAAGTCGTGACGATCGCATGGGGAGGAGTTGATCACTCCTTGACGGTGTGCCATGTGCGGCTTTTGATCACCCGGTGCGCGACCTAGGGGTGGATATGGGGGATGTTGTCGACTTGTTTCCCGTAGATGGTGATCGATCGACTCCTGTCCGGTGACGCGGATCACATCAGTTGTTGGAACCATCCTGAGACGATCTTGAATTGTGTGGCGGGCATGACAGAGGGTGCGGACTCCATCTGTCGTTTTTCTCGTATGCCTTGGTGGGGTCGACGCGTATGCGCGCTCAAAGTCCACCGTCATGGCTGAGGCGCTCGCGCCCGGCGATGACGGAGTCACCACGACGGCGCCGCCGGCAAAGCCGCGCGGCGACCGTCCTTCTGCTGTCCACGGCCTTGCTGGTGAGCAGTCTCGGCACGGAGGCGTGGGCGGTACCCCGCCCCGGCATGAGCCGGGAGGAGGTCAAGCTCCCCGACCTGCCCGACCCCACCGCGCTCAAGGCGGACGAGGAGGCGGAGAAGAACCTCACCACCGCGCCCGAGGTTCCCGTCGATCCCTACAGCCCGAACGCGGTCACTCCGTGGACGCAGGACAGTGGTGTCGCCACCCTGACGGCCGACACCACGCCGGGCACCACGGTCCCGGTCGACGACCTGCCGATCGCGGTGGGCGTGCCCGAGGGTACGGACCCGGCCGCGATCGACGGTGACTGGAAGGTCGACCTGGCCGCGCCGGGCACCTCGCAGGACGCGGGCGTCTCCGGCATGATCATGAAGGTCACGCCGCCGGCCGACGCCGATCCGGCCGCGCAGGTCGCGATCGACGTCGACACCAGCGGCTTCGCCGACCTGTACGGTACCCAGGCCGCCGAGCGCTTCGGCCTGGTCCTGCTGCCCAACTGCGTCATGGACTCCCCCGACAGCGGCGACTGCGCCGCCGACGGCGGTACGACCACCATGTCGGGCAAGACCGACAAGCGGCCCGAGCGGCTGCGCAGTTCGGTCAAGCTCGTCGCCGCCGCCAAGGCACCGACGAAGAACAAGGCCGCGGCGAAGACCGGCCGGCGCACGATCCTCACCGGCTCCGTCCCGGTCGGGAACCTGCTCGCGGGCAACGCGGGCACGACCCCCTCCGGCGCTTCGGCCCGCACCGCCTCGTACCGCGGCGGCGACGTGCTGCCCGTGGTGGACGCCTCGGGTCCGCAGGTCGTCGGCGCGATGGACACGGGGGCTTCCGCGACCGGTGACTTCACCGCCTCCCCGCTGCTGTCCTCGGGCGGGTGGGCGGCGGGCTCGTCCTCGGGCGCGTTCACGTACTCCTACGACGTGCAGGTGCCGCAGACCGCCGGCGGCCCGATGCCGAAGATCTCCCTGGGCTACTCCTCCCAGTCGGTGGACGGCCGTACCTCGGCGACGAACAACCAGGCTTCCTGGATCGGTGACGGCTGGGACTACAACCCCGGCTCCATCACCCGGACGTACGCCAACTGCCGCGAGGACTCCAAGAAGGCCGGCTCCAACAACAAGACGCACCGCACCGCCGACCTGTGCTGGGGTTCGGACAACGCGACCCTGTCGCTGGGCGGGATGACCACCGAGCTGGTCTGGGACAAGGACAAGCAGCAGTGGTTCACCGCCAACGGCGACGGCTCGAAGATCGAGCGCCTCACCGACGCGGGCAACGGCAACGGCGCCTACAAGGGCGAGTACTGGGTCGTCACGACCCGCGACGGCACCAAGTACCACTTCGGCCTGAACAAGCTGCCGAACTGGACCGCGGGCCAGCCGACCACCGACTCGGTGCTCACCGTGCCGGTCTACGGCAACCACGACGGCGAGGACTGCTACAAGGCCGGTGACTGGGCCCACTCCGCCTGCACCCAGGGCTGGCGGTGGAACCTCGACTACGTCGAGGACATCCACGGCAACGCCATGTCCCTGTGGTGGAAGAAGGACCAGAACTACTACGCCCGCAACTTCGACTTCAAGGCCCCGGTCTCCTACGACCGCGACGGCTGGCTCGACCACATCGACTACGGCCAGCGCAGGGACACCCTCTTCTCCGCGACCGCTGCCGCCCGGGTGAACTTCACGGTCACCGAACGCTGCCTGCCCGAGGGCGACCTGACCTGTTCGGACGCGAACTTCGAGGACAAGGACCCGGGCAAGTACCGCATCTGGTACGACACCCCGGCCGACCTGAACTGCAAGAAGGTCACCTCGACCTACAAGACCAAGTGCTGGAACGCCGGCCCCTCCTTCTGGAGCCGCAAGCGCCTGGTGCAGATCCAGACCTCCGCGCAGCGCCGCACCGACACCAGTGCCCGCCAGGTCGTGGACCGCTACACGCTCACCCAGAGCTTCCCCGTCCTCAAGTCGGGCCCGAACACGGCACTGTGGCTGGAGTCCGTACAGCGCACCGGTTACGCCCGCAACGGCAGCACCGACAAGAGCGCCGACCTGAACGCGGTGCGCTTCGAGCCCAACGCCGACGACATGCCGAACCGGGTGCAGCGGGGACCGGACGATCCGCGTCCCGGCTTCTCCCGCCAGCGCATCGGGCGCGTCATCAACGAGTACGGCGGTGAGACCGTCGTCACCTACAAGCAGCCCACCGGCGACTGCGCCGCAGGCACCGACCTGCCGGGCAAGAAGGACACCGCCGCCCTGAAGGCGAACACGCGGCTGTGCTACCCCGCCTTCTGGTCCCCGGACCCCGAGGTCGAGGACATCGACTGGTTCCACAAGTACGTCGTCGACTCCATCGAGGAACTCCCCAACGTCGACGGGGCCTTCGCGACCAAGACGGCCTACGCGTACAAGAACCCGGCCTGGAAGCTCGCCGACACCGAGTTCACCAAGAAGTCGACCCGCACGTACTCGCAGTTCGCGGGCGTCGAGCAGACCACGGTCATCACCGGCACCGACGACGCGTCGATCGGCTCGAAGCGGTCCAAGGCGGTGACACGCTTCTTCCGCGGCATGGGCGACAGCGCGTCGGTGAAGGACATCACCGGCGCCGAGATCGCCAAGGACCGCGAACCGTTCGCCGGCCGCGTCGCGGAAGAGCTCGACTACGACAACGCCACCGACGCGGACACGGACTGGGTCTCCCGCTCCGTCACCGTTCCTCAGGCCACCGAACTGGCCCACCGCGACCGCGACGACGGCCTGGACCCGCTGCGTGCCTGGCGCGTCACCGAGCCGGACGAGATCGCCTACACGAAGTCCTCCGGCACCGACAGCGACGACACCCGAACCGAGCGGGTCGTCAAGACCCACACGACGTACGAGTCGGCCTACGGCCTGCCCGTCCTGGTGGAATCCCTCGGCGACACCGGCAGGACCGGCGACGAGTCCTGCACCAAGTCGGAGTACGTCCACAACACGGCGGAGCACCTGATCGGCCTGACCAAGCAGGTCCTGGTCTCCCCGACGACCTGCGCGGCGGCCGACTTCTCGGACCTGTCGACGCTCAGCGGCGGCAACAGAGCCGCCTACGACGGCCAGGCCTACGGCGCCGCGCTCGCCGACACCACCAAGGGCGAGGCGTCCGAGACCTGGTCGGTCAACGGTGAGGGCACGGGCTGGCAGTCCGACGGCACGACCGAGTTCGACGCCGCCGGCCGCGTCACCCGCACCACCGACCAGGACCACAAGACCGCCGGCACCATCACCTACGAGCCGGCCACCGGCCAGGTCTTCAAGGTCACCGAGACCAACGCCCTCGGCCAGTCCGAGGTCCGTGAGGTCGAGCCCGGTCGTGGCAGCACGACGAAGACGATCGACGCGAACAACCACGTCACCCAGGCCGAGTTCGACCCGCTGGGCCGTCTGGAGAACGCCTGGGCCGCGGACCGCACCCCCGCAGCCGACGCCGTGCCGGACTTCCACGCCGTCTACACCGTCCCGAAGTACAAGGAGGGCGAGGACCGCAAGCCGTCCTACGTCACCACCTCCTCGCGCGGGTACAACGGCCGCATCGAGACCTCCGTCACCCTCTACGACGGCCTCGGCCGCGAGCGGCAGACGCAGGAGGAGGCCGACGGCGGCGGCCGGCTGATCACCGACACGCTGTACAACAGTTCCGGTGAGGTCTGGCAGACCAACAACGCCTACCTGACCTACGACGCCGAGCCCGGCGAGCTGTTCACCCCGCTCGCCGACACGGCCGTCCCCAACATCACGCGCTACACCTACGACGGTTCCGGCCGCGTCCTCCAGGAGACCCCGGTCCTCAAGGTCGCCGACCCGCTGACCGGCGAGACCCAGTCCAAGGAGGTCCCCGAGCGGGCCACCCGCTACGAGTACGGCCTGGACTGGTCGAGGGTCGACAACCCGCAGGGCACCTCCGACTACCGCGTCTTCACCGACGCGCTGGGCCGCACCTCCCGCGTCGACACCTTCAACGCGGACGCGCCCGGCGGCTTCACGTCGATGAAGTACCGGTACGACCCGCGCGGCCGGCTCGTGAAGGCGACCGACTCGGCCGACTCCGCGCACCCGTGGACGTGGACGTACGACCACCGCGGCCGCACGGACACGGTCACCGACCCGAACACCGGGGCCAGGAAGACCACCTACGACAACCACGACCGCGTACTCACCACGAAGGACGCGCGCGGCACCGTCGTGTGGAACGGCTACGACCAGCTGTCGCGGCCGACCGAGCAGCGCCTGAACGACGCTTCCGGCACCCTGCTCTCCACCCTCACCTACGACCTGGCCCCGGGCGGCAAGGGCATGCCCCACGCGGCCACCCGCTACACCGACGGACAGGCGTACACCCAGCAGGTCGACGGCTACACCAAGGACTACCAGCCGACCTCGACCACGCTGACCCTGCCGAGCACCCTGGCCTCCACCTGGGGCCTGGACCAGTCGTACACGTACTCCTACAAGTACGCCGACAACGGCATGCTGGAGGAGTCCACCCTGCCGAAGATCGGCAAGCTCGCCCAGGAGAAGCTCGTCGTCCGCTACAACAAGGACGGCAAGCCCCTCTCCATCTCCGGCAAGGACTGGTACGGCTCCGAGACGGTCTACGACCCCTACGGCCAGGTGCTGCGCTCCACGCTCGGCGCCCAGCCCTACCGGGTCTGGACGCAGAACACCTTCGACGAGTCCAGTGGTGAGCTGAAGGACCAGCAGGTCTACCGCGAGAAGAGCGACGACAAGAGCCTCGTCTCCGGCAACCTCGTCTCCAAGCGGTCGTACACCTACGACCCGTCGGGCAACGTCACCTCCATCCAGGAGTCGGCCACCGGCGTCGACGAGCGCCAGTGCTTCGTGTACAACCCGCTGGGCGAGCTGAAGACCGCCTGGACCTCCAAGGACCAGAGCTCCTGCACCGGTCCGGAGAACAGCGACGGCACGCTCAACGTGGCGGCGGGCAAGGACAACTCCGGCTACTGGCAGGAGTACGAGTACGACCTCCTCGGCAACCGCACCAAGCTGACCGAGAAGGACCTCACCGGCGCCACCGCCAAGGACGCCACCACCACCTACGCCTACGGCAAGGCGGACGGCACCCAGCCGCGCACGCTGACCAAGGTGTCCAAGGCCTACACCACGCCCCAGGGCGCGCAGGTCAAGGCCGAGGCGGAGCGCCTGTACGAGCTGACCGGCGAGACCAAGTCCGTCACGTCCGTCCACAACGGCGACAAGCAGGAGCTGACCTGGACGTACGACGGCCAGGTCGAGCGGATCAAGGGCGCGGGCAGCGGCGGCAGCACCCCGTACGTGGGTCTCGCCGACAAGTGCCTGGACCTGACCGGTGGCGTCACGGCCGCCGGCCGGCCGGCCGAGCTGTACTCCTGCAACACGTCACCCGCCCAGAGCTGGCGCTTCGTCCCCGCTCCGGGTGCGACGCAGACCGATGCCGACCGGGGCACGCTGACCATCTACGGCAAGTGGTGCCTGCAGCCGGTCGGCAACACCACCGGGTCGGCCGTCCAGTTGCAGAAGTGCGACGGATCGGCCGGGCAGGAGCTGAAGCGGAACGCCTCCGGGCAGCTCACGCATGTCGCCTCGGGCCTGTGCCTGTCCGTCAAGGACGCCAACGCGGCGGACTCCACCCCGATCGTGCTGACCGCCTGCGACAGCACGAAGGCGGCCCAGCTGTGGTTCCCGCAGAACGACACCCGCTACATCTACGGCCCCGACGGGGGACGCCTGCTGACCATCCAGGGCAAGCAGGCCACCCTGTCCCTCGGTGAGTCCGAGGTCACCGTCCAGCAGGGCGGCGTCCTGGTCCACACCCAGCGCACCTACGACGCCCCCGGCGGCGCGGTCATGCGCTACGCCAACGGCAACGCCGGCGAGCGCCTGGTCGCCCTCACCAGCGACCATCAGGGCAGTACGTACGCGGAGGTCTACCTCGGCGGCGAGATGTCGGTGCGGTTGCGCAAGCAGGACCCGTTCGGCAACCAGCGCGGCGCGGACACGGCCGGCGTGAACTTCCAGAGCCACACCGGCTTCCTGGGCGCCACCCGGGACGACGCCTCCGGCTACCAGCCGCTGGGCGCCCGCCTGTACGACCCCGTCGTCGGACGCTTCCTGTCCGCCGACCCGGTGGTGGACCTCAACGACGTCCAGCAGTCCAACGGCTACTCCTACGCGCACAACAACCCGGTCACGTTCTCCGATCCGACGGGCCTGGCCATCTCGCTGACCGCTTCGGAGCGGGCCGCCGCCCTCGCGGGCGCGGGTCTGTCCGCGGCACAGGTCGCCCAGGCCCAGGCCATGCAGGGCAAGTCCCTCACCTCGGTGATCCTGTCCGTGGCGTGGGAGACGCTGAAGGACTTCATCGGCATCAACGATGCGATGGCCTGCTTCGGCGGCAGCATGTGGTCCTGCGTCAGCATCGCGGTCGACGCCATTCCGTGGACCAAGCTCGGCAAGATCCCGTCCGTCGTCAAGGCCGTCAAGCGCACCATCAAGGCGGTCGAGTCCTTCAAGGCCGCCAAGAAGGCGGCCGAGATCGTCCTGAAGGCGGCGAAGGCCGCCGAGGCCGCGGCGCTGAAGGCGAAGAAGCTCGCCATCGAGCGCGCCAAGAAGCTGGCAGCGCAACGAGCCGCGAAGAGAGCGGCCGAGGCAGCCAAGAGAACCGCCGACAAGGCACTGGAAGCCGCCAGGAAGACGGGCAACTCCCGCCACAAGGCGGCTCAGGCCAAGGCGGCCCCGAAGGTGTCGTCCCACACCCGCGGTGGCGGAGGTGGCGGCAGGCCCGGCTCAGGCGGCGGCTCCAAGCCCGGCGGCAAGTCCGGCGGCTCCTCCAAGAGCAACGGCGGAACCAGCGGCAGCGGCGGCTCGGGCAAGGCCGGCGGCGAGGGCGGGACGTGCAACAGCTTCGTCCCCGGCACCAAGGTCTCGATGGCCGACGGTTCCACCAAGCCGATCGAGAAGGTCAAGGCCGGCGACAAGGTCGTCGCGACCGACCCGAAGACGGGGGAGACCCGGATCGAGACGGTCACGGCCGAGATCCGGGGCCAGGGCCTGAAGCACCTGGTCAGGGTCACGATCGACACCGACGGCACGAAGGGCACGAAGACGGCGCAGGTCACCGCGACCGACGGCCACCCCTTCTGGGTCCCCGGACTCCACGCCTGGATCAAGGCCACCGACCTGAAGGCCGGCGAGTGGCTGCGGACGAGCTCGGGCACGTACGTCCAGATCACGGCGATCGACCGCTGGACGGTCCAGCGGACCACCGTCCACAACATGACGGTGTCCGACCTGCACACGTACTATGTGCTGGCAGGCGCCACACCCGTACTCGTTCACAACTGCGGCGTCGGGACCGAAGACGATGCGATGCTGGCCCTGGACCGCGCGGAGGAACTCAATTCAACCCGCGGCTACAATTCGGCCACCACGGCGGTGATCGGAGTATTCAATTCAAAGACAAAGGAATACTCGATCCGTATCGGCATCAATGGTGATGCCCCGATGCCGGCGTCATGGACCCTGCGGGAGGGCGAAGAATTCGTGCGCGGGGCCGGACACGCCGAGGAGGCCATCCTCAACAGTCTGGCCGCGCACGAACACCCTGTGTTTGGTGCCGCCTCGCGCAACTTCTGTGTGGACACCTGCAGCCCGATGCTCAACGATCACGTATTCGGCATCACGCTGGGCGGAAAGGGATTTCGAGGGCATCAGCCACAAAACTCGGAGTACACCATCTTCTGGGGTAGCGGAGACTGAATGATGACTCAGAAAGATCCCGGGGCGGTGCCCCTCTCGAATCCTTCCGCGGCAGTCCTGCGAATTTCAGCAGCTGCGATTGCGGAGCGTGGTTCCGCATTTTATCGCGCGCTCGGACCCGAGGAGGAGCTTGAGTGGCTCGAATCTTCCCTCGCGTTGATCTGGGCTGCTGCATCCGGTGAGGATGTCGCCGAGGAATGCGCCGAAACATTGGACGAGCTGGGGGAGGAGTCGCAAGCGGATCAATTTGATTCCTCCTACCCGGAATTCTTTGCCGCCCGGTCCCTGGAGCTGGTCGGCAATGCGATGGCAACTGCGCTGCGCCCCTCGCCGGAGCGAGTGCATGCCTCCTCTGTGATTCTGAGGGAAATGCTGTCCATCCTCGATTTCAGACTGGGGGGGAGCAAGACTGTCATCACCCGGTACGGCGACCCTGCTCCTCCGTTGGGCCCGCTCGAGAGTCGGGAAGTCCAGGAAGAGCAAGGCGTACTGGATGCCCGGTCGGCCACAGGGGAAATCGACTCCGAAAGCGTCGTCCGTATAAAAGAGCAAGCGGTCCGTTTTGCTGCGGAAGTACTCCCGAATATCCGGGACTGCTTCGACATCGAAGTCACGTAGGCCGCAGTCGGACTTTCGTCTCCTGAGGTAGCTGTCGAGGCGATGTAATGCCTCCGAAGCGCACAGCTGGCATTCTTGCAGTACAGGCAGGAGCCCCGTCGAGGAAAACCTCGGCGGGGCTCCTGCTGCGTTCGACGGCATTGCGCTCGACCGCATCAGGGCTTCGGGTCGTCAGCGTGACCACCCCCTGTGAGGTGGTCCGCGAGCGGGCAGCCGGCCGCAGACGGGAACACAAGTGGTGGCGCACTTCCGTACGTTGCTGCTCCCCGGCGGCGTGAAGCCGTGCCCCTGGGCGTATGCGGATCGGTGCCGCAGCCGCCCAGGCGGTGGAGGTCGACCCCAGGTGGGTCGAGCGCTGGGCAGACCTCGGGCGCACACACCGGATCACTGGATGTCCTTGCGGGAGACGGCTACATAGCCGACGAAGCCGAGAATGGCCACCAGCCACGCAAGCGTGACCGGCCCCAGCCCCCAGTCGAGTCCGCCCCGGTCGTGGCCGACCGCCATCCAGTCGGCGATGGAGGCACCGAGGGGGCGGGTCAGGACGTACGCCGCCCAGAACGCGGCCACCGCGTTCAGGCCGCCCCATCGGTGAGTGAGGGCCGGGACCGCGATCGCGGCGCCGTACAGGACGGCGGAGCCCAGGTAACCGAGGCCGATCGTGGCTGTGAGGTCCCCGGAAGCCGTGCCCAGCGCGAACGTTGCCAGCACCGCCGCCCAGTAGAAGGTCTCACGCCGCCGGGTGTGGATGCTGTGGATGGACAAGGTGCCCTCACTGCGATACCAGAGGACGAAGACGGCAGCCAGCGCGGCCATGAACAACGGGGTCGAGAGCGTGTAGGAGACACCGAGGCCGACGTGCAGGACGTCGGCGGCCATCGTGCCGAAGACGCTGACCATGACGATCGCCGTCCAGTAGATCCAGGCAACGTATCGCCGAACGGCGAACTGCACCGCCAGGGCGGCCACCAGGGCGATGCCGCCCAGTCCCACAGCCGCGATCGGACCGAGCGCGCGAGCCAGGAAGTCGGAGGCCGTCTCGCCCATGCCGGTCGTCAGCACCTTGATGATCCAGAAGTAGGCGGTCACTTCCGGGACCTTGCTCCGCGCACGACGCGTGCGGTTCAGGAGACGGTCGTGCATGAGGTGATCAGTCGTCATGACGGGCACGATGACACGACGCCCCGCAGTTGCCCCAGACCTCTTTGCCAGACCTTTGGCGCAACTGGTGCTCAGGTTGCCCGAGCCTCCTCCGAACCTGAACGCAACCTGAACACGGTGGTCAACGAGCTGATCAACGACGTATGGCAGGAGCATGTTGGTGTATAAGCAGCTCGACGCATGCTTGCGGTACGACATCACGCCGCTGGCCGGGAGCTCGGCAGTGATCCGCCTGAACTCATACGTCTTTCCGGGGCACTGAGAATCCGCCGGGTGAGCGCGGAGCCGGCGGCTTTCTTCGTGGGGCGGGCCGGTGCGATCCTCGGCCACCGGTAGGGCCTTGACCAGAATGGATGCGGCACGGTGCGCAGCCGCTTCTCGCCGCAGGCGCGGCGGTGGTCGGGCACGAGCTCCAAGCGCCTCACCAGGTCGTCCCGCCCGCACAACGGTCAGCCACTCGGTGCAGGATGTCACGTTCCAGATCGAGCTCGCGGACCTGCTTGCGCAAGGCTGCGTTCCCCGCGTCCTGTGCGGACTCCGCAGCCGTCGCGGACCGCTCGGAGTTCTGCCGCGGCCTCGATCCACTGCCGGCTGTGTCTCCTGGTTCACACCGAGCTCGACGGCGATGCGTGAGTCAGACGTGCCCGGCGAACGGGCCAACGCCGTCACAACGGGTCCCGCACCGGCATCGCAGCGGCTGCTCCTGCCCCTTGCTGCGCGGTGTCGGGGCGGGAAGCGTCCGCCTGAATGCACTGCTGCTTCACCCACTCCGGCGGCCACATCGCGGCTCTGCTCCGCTGGTTCCCCAGCCAGACCTCGGACTTCAGCTCGTGTAGTTCACCGCCCGCTTGCCGGTCTGCGTACGACGCACGGGTGGGCCTTTCACCCTCAGCTGCGGGCTCGATCCCGATGACTGCTGGGCACATCCACCACTGGACGCCTGTGAGGTGGTCCCAGTCGAGCCGTGCCGGACCGACCGCACCCGCGGGCGAAGGTCCTCGCGCTGGTACACGACGTTCGCCCGGCTCCCGGGCGAGTGGGGGGAAGAGCGGTTACGTCGAGTTCGACGGCCGTCGGAACGCGCTCTGGTCGACGCCGGGAACCAGGCGTTGAACGACCGGATGTCCAACGCCGGCGGCAAGCTCCGGAAGACCGCCTCGTGATCCGGTGCCGAGATGTTCGGTGCATGCCGGGAACAGTCTGGTCGGGCGGAACTGTTGGACGGACCGAGGGACCGGGGCCGCACAGGTGGGGAACACCGAGAACATGACATCGTGGGCCCGGCGGGACCCGGGCCCTCGGGGTCGCGGTACGCCCGCCGCGCACCCGGACCGACATGTATGCCTACAGGAGGACTGTCCCATGACCGACCGGCCCTTGACGCTGATGGCGGTGCACGCGCACCCCGACGACGAGGCCACCGGAACCGGAGGAGTCCTCGCGCGCTACGCGGCGGAGGGCATCCGCACGGTTCTCGTCACGTGTACCGACGGCGGTTGCGGGGACGGGCCGGGAGGTGTCAAGCCCGGCGATCCGGGACACGATCCGGCGGCCGTCGCGTTGATGCGTCGTCAAGAGCTCGAAGCGAGCTGTGAAGTCCTGAAGGTCAGCGACCTGGAGATGCTCGACTACGCCGACTCCGGGATGATGGGCTGGCCGAGCAATGACGCCCCCGGATCCTTCTGGCAGACCCCCGTGGAAGAAGGCGCTGCCCGACTCGCTGAACTCATGCGGCACTACCGACCCGATGTGGTCGTCACCTACGACGAGAACGGCTTCTACGGACACCCCGACCACATCCAGGCCCACCGCATCACAATGGCGGCACTGAAGATGACCGCGCTCACCCCGAAGGTGTACTGGACGACTATGCCCCGCTCGGGGATGCAGCGGTTCGGTGAGATCATGCGCGAGTTCCATGAGGACATGCCGGAGCCGGATCCCGCCGAGGCCGCCGCGATGGCCGAGATAGGCCTTCCCGACGACGAGATCACCACGTGGGTGGACGCCACCGCGTTCAGCGGTCAGAAGTTCGACGCGCTGGCCGCGCACGCCAGCCAGGGCGAGAACATCTTCTTCCTCAAAATGGGCCAGGAGCGGTTCGGCGAGTTGATGGGCATGGAGACCTTCGTACGTGTCCAGGACGCCACCGGCGCGGCCCTGCCCGAGGACGATCTCTTCGCCGGACTGCGTTGATCCGACTTCCGAAGAGTGTTCGGCCCGATGAGGTTGTTCGTTCGAAGTTCAGGCGGCGACCGCCGACGCCCCCTTTCGGCGGGCTTCGGCGGCGTGCTGATGAGCGCGACTGACGGTGGAGTCGACCGGCCCGGCCCATCCGACGGCTCCGACAGCATCCTCGCGGACCTGCACGTACTCCGGCAGCCTCGCCCGGGCCCTTGGATCGCATCGCAGCGAGCGAACCGCTCGTAGACGGTCTTCCAGTGCCCATGGGGTGCCGGCGAGTCCCGCCCGGACGGACCGGCCAGGCCGGCGCACCGTGGAATGGCGAGGACGGGTCACTTCCGGGGGCCGCTGCGCTTCCCCGGCCGGTTACGCCGGCGGCCGGCCCACGGGGAGGAACGGGAGACCGGTCCCGCCGGCGGCGGGTACGCGGACGATTTGGCGAGCATGGCCGGGCCGTTGCCGACGCGCAGGCGGGAACCAGGGGAGGGGCGGCAAGTCCTGCTCACAACTTGCCTGCGCGGCCGGCGTCGTTGAGGGCAGGATGTCCCCATGGTGAAGTACGGGGACAGCGGCAGTGAAAGTTCCTCCGGGCAGGACACGTTGGTGATTCGGGTGTCCGCCGGTCCGGGCGTGGGCGCCGAGAGGAGTCTGGTCTCGCTGCGGGATTGGCTCGCTGCGGAGGAAACGCTGCGTGGCAGGGTGGAACTGCGTGTCCAGGCGCCGCAGCCGGGGCAGATGGGATCCGCGTTCGACGTGCTGGCAGTGGCGCTCGGCTCCGGCGGGGCAGGAGCCGTACTGGCCCGCTCGTTGTCGACCTGGCTGGTGCAGCGCCGCGCGGACGTCACCGTGCGACTGAGCCGGCAGGACGGGAGAGAGGTCACCGTCGAGGTCCAGCGGGCGCGCGATCCGCAGGCAGTGATCCAGGCGGTCAGCCGCTTGCTGGACGGCGGCGAGGCGTGAACCGCAGCAGGCCCCGTTTCCCCGACCCTGCTGCTTCCCGCGCGGTCCTCATCGGGTGCGGCGACTTCGACGACACCGACCTGCCGGCGATCCCCGCCGTGAACTCCAACCTCGCCGACCTCCGGGCGGCGCTCACGGAAGACACGTACGGCATCCTGCCGACCGCGCACTGCCGGGTGCTGGCCGATCCAGCCGATCAGCGCAGCGTCGGCATGGCACTCGCCTCCGCGGCGCGCGACGCGGAGGACCTGCTGCTGGTCTACTACACCGGACACGGACTGCTGGACGAGGACGGGCTGCTCCACCTCGCCCTGTCCTCCACCGACCCTGCCCACGCCGCCTTCACCGGCATCCCCGTCGAACTGGTCAGACGCAGCCTCGGCCGGGCCCGGGCCCGCCTGCGCGTACTGGTGCTGGACTGCTGCTTCTCCGGTCGTGCGGTGGCCGCCATGACCGAATCCGGCAGCCTGTTCTCAGCCCAACTCGATGTGAGCGGCACCTACACCCTCACCTCCACCACGGCCAACGCCCCCTCACACGCGCCACCCGGCCAACGGCACACCGCCTTCACCGCTGCCCTGCTCGACGCACTGAACCAGCCCACGCCGCTCACCCTGGACGGTATTCACCAGCACATCGACACCCTGTTGCAAGGTGCGGGGCTGCCCCGGCCGCAAAGACGCTCCGTCAACGCCGCGGGAGACTTCGCCCTGGCCCACGGGCCCGTTCCGTTGGGCGCGACGGCCCCGAACGCCGACGCGGAAGAGATCCGCTTCCGCGAGCAGCCTCACCGCCCGCCCACCCGGAGCCACCGCGAGACCGTGGAAGCCGTCCTGTGGGGGGTGGGTGTGATTGCGCTGATGCTGCTGATGGCGCTGTTCGGGGGGTGGCGACCGGTCTTGATCACCGGTGCCGCAGGAACCGTGCTCGCGGGGCTGGTCCTCCTCCCGAACCTGCTCCGGCGAGGCGTCCACTACGACCTCGTCGTCAACAGAGACGGTCTCGGCACCGACCATGGCAGGCATTCAGCTCACGTGCCCTGGAAAGACATCGAGTGCGTGGGCGTCGTGCGCCGGGCGCCCGGAACCGTGATCGTCGCCGACGCGCTCATTGCGCGGCTGAAAGCCGGCGCACCGCGCCCGCAAGGCTTCCGAAAGGGGCTGAACAAACGTCTCCCGGACCAGCGCTACGTGGTCATCGGCACACTGGGCGTCCACGGGGCCGACCCCGTGCGCCTGCGCTCGGCTGTCGAACACTTCGCCGGTGGCATCTACCGCACCGACAAAGAACTCCTGGACATGGACCCACGGCTACGCTGACCTCCCCGCTGCGGGTACGGGCGGCTGACCAGGCCGCGCGTGCTGCGGGGCGGCCGCGCGCCGCCGACCGCGCCGGTCAAGATGATCCTTGACCGACGAGGGTCGGTCCGGAACCCGCCACGAAGCCGTCGAGGGTGCCGCGCCGGTAGTGCAGGTGTGCAGGGACCCTGGGCTCACGGGAGGAGGACGACCTTGCCCAACGGATGGTCGTGTTCCAGGTGGGTGAAGGCCGCCCGGACCTCGGACAGCGGATGGGTCCGGCTGACCTGCGCCTCGATCCGGCCGGCCGCCGCCAGCCCGGCCAGCTCGGTCAGTACCGCCCGATCGGTGCCCTCGGCACTTCCCTGAGACCGGGTGCCGAGCGCGGCGGCGGCGCCGTAGTCGAGTGTGTTGACCCGGCGGGGGAGCACCCCCAAGGAGAGCGCGATCCGCGGGTAGTCGCCGCCGTGGAAGTCGAGGAAGGCGTGCGCCGCGCCGCCCCCGTCGCCCTTGATCGTCCGGCGGAGGCGTTCGGTGACTCCGCTTCCGTATTCGGCGAAGGCGGCGCCTTGGGACTCCAGCCAGTCCTGGTGCCGTGCGGAGGCGACCGCGACCACGTGTGCCCTGCGCAGACGCAGGAGCTGGACGGCGAGACTGCCGACCCCGCCGGTCGCCCCGCTGACCACGACCGTCTCGCCTGCCCGCGGATCGACAGCGGCGACCGCCGCCCAGGCCGTGCTGCCCGCGACGTAGAGGGCGCCGGCGGTGGCCCAGGGGAGCCCGGCGGGCTTGCGGACGAGCTGGTCCTCCGGGACGACGACGTACTCGGCGTGACTGGACCGCTCCCAGGACCAGCCGAGGACCGGGTCCCCGGGCGCCCAGCCGGTCACCGCGGCCCCGGTCGCGGTGACGGTGCCGGCCAGATCGCTGCCCTGCCCGGAAGGGAAGACCGCGGGGAACCGCTCGTGCAGGGCCCCGGTCCGGATCTTGGCCTCGCCCGGGTTGATCCCGGCGGCCCGCACCCGGACCAGGACGTCCCGCGGGGCGAGCGGACGCGGTTCGACGTCCTCGACGCCGAGCACGTCGATGCCTCCGTAGCGGTGGAAACGTACGGCCTTCACCGGCGACCCTCCGGCCGGACGTGACTGTCGATGAAGGCGGCGACCTGGTCGAGGGCCTGCGCCGCCTCGTCGACGACCGGGGCGAACCCCTGGAAGACGTGCGGTGCCCCGGGGAAGGTCCGCAGAGTGACCGGGACGTCGGCGTGGGCGGCCCGCGCGGCCAGCCGCAGGGCGTCGTCGAGCAGGATCTCCCGGCCGCCGGCCTGGATCAGCAGGGGCGGCAGTCCGCACAGATCGGCGTGGAGCGGGCTGGCCGGCGGGCTGTGTGGATCCGCCCCGGCGAGGTAGTCGGCGGCCCGGGTCCGAAGGGCCCGGCGGGTGAGTACCGGGTCCGCGTCGGCCCGGGTGTCCATGGTGCTGCCGGACTGGGTGAGGTCCGCCCATGGGGACAGGACGGTCGCGGACGACGGTTGCGGCAGCCCCGCCTCCCGGATCGCCAGCAGCAGGGCGAGGGCGAGGCCACCGCCGGCCGACTCGCCGATGACCGCGATCGAGTCGGCCGGCACGCCTCGGTCGAGCAGCGCCCGGTACGCGGCGAGGGCGTCGTCCACGGCTGCCGGGAAGGGATGCTCGGGGGCGAGCCGGTAGTCGACGGAGAGGATGGTGACGGCGGTGCGCCGGGCGATCTCGGAGACCAGGCCGACACTGGCGGCGGCGGAACCGAGCGCGTAGGCGCCGCCGTGGAAGTACAGCACGGTGCCGGCAGACGCGGTGGCACCGACGCGTACCTCGACGGCGGGCACCGTGCCCAGCTCGGTGGTCCGGGTGCGGACGTCGTCGGGCAACGGCGCGGAGCCGAGCATCTCGTCGAAGACACGGCGCATCTTCTCGACGTCGCCGCCGAGGTCCAGCGGAGAGTTCTGCAGCAGTTCCGATACGGAGTCCAGCTGACTGCGGGTCATGTCGTCCATTCCTTACGAGGGGAGGTGGTCGGTGAAGGGAGGGTTGCGGGGCGGCCCACGCTCGGGCGATGTGCAGGACCTCTTCGAGCCCCATGCGCCGTACGAAGTCCGAGCGGGCCTCCAGCACCGCGGAGTTGGCCTGCTCGACCATCGAACGGGTCAGGTCCACCACGCTGCGGAAAGGGCGCTCGCCGAAGGGCAGGGACAGGATCCTGGTGATCTCCTCGGCGACCACCACCGGATCGGCCTCGGTGCCCGGGGTGAACAGGCCTTCCGTGGCCTCCTCGTCGCGGGCGGCCAGGGGGTCCAGGGCCCGGTAGCCGGCGGTGACACCAGTGGCGTCCACGGGCCGTCCCGCTCCGGGGAAGTGGTCGGTCCCCTGAGTGGAAGCGCCCGGCATGACGATCACCGTCTCGATGCCCAGCGGGGCGACCTCGTAGGAGGTCACCAGGACCAACGAGTCCATCGCCGCCTTCGACACCACGTACGGGCCGGGGAACGGTGGTGTGGTCACCGGGATGGTGCTGCCCACATAGAGGAGAGTGCCGCTGCCCTGCCCGCGCAGGTGCGGCAGCGCGGCCCGGTTGAGCCGCTGGACGCCGAGGGCGTTGACGTCGACAAGGTGGTCGATCTCCTCGGCGGTGAACGCCTCGTCGTAGCCGGTGACCAGGTGACCGGCATCGTGGAGGAGGAGAGAGACGGAAGAGGTGGAGGGGGTCAGGCGATGCCGCCGTTGCTGAACAGCACCTGCCCGTTGACCCAGCGGCCGCCGGGGCCGGCCAGGAAGGCGACGGCCTCGGCGATGTCCTCGGGGGTGCCGAGCCGCTCCAGGGGCGTGGCGGCGGCGATCCGGCCGATCACCTCCTCGCTCTTGCCCTCGCTGAAGAGCGGTGTCGCGGTCGGCCCGGGGGCCACTGCGTTGACAGTGACGTCCCGGCCGCGCAGTTCGCGTGCAAGGATCAGGGTCATGGCCTCGACCGCGCCCTTGGTCGCCGCGTAGCCGCCGTAACCGGGCTGCTGGAGCCGGGTCACCGAGGTGGAGAAGTTGATCAGTGCGCCGCCGGGACGCAGTCTGCGGGCGGCGAGCCGGGAGACGACGAAGGTGCCGCGGACGTTGACCCGGTGCATGCGGTCGAAGTCGTCCAGTTCCATCTCGGCGAGTGGGGCCAGCAGCATGATCCCGGCGGTGTTGACGACCACGTCGATGCCGCCGAAGCGTTGTACCACGGCGTCGAAGAGTCCCGTCATCTCCGCCGGCTCGGCGACGTCGCCGGGCAGGGCCACCGCCGAGCCGCCCGCTGCGGTGACCGCCTCGACGACTGCATCGGCCTTCGCCGCGCCGCCCGCGTAGTGGACGACGACGGCCATGCCGTCCGCGGCCAGCCGACGCGCGACCGCGCCGCCGATGCCGCCCGACCCGCCGGTCACCAGGGCCACCCTGGGCCGGTTGGATCCGTTCTGCGATCTCGCGCCGTTCATGACTCCTCCTGAATCCGGCATCCGCACGGACGCCTGGCGCTCGGAAGTGCGCGGGCGGTCGCCCGGCTACCGGATCAACACTCCGCCACCTGCCATTATTTGTCCAATGCATAGTTGAGATTTAGAGTATTCGGATGGTGCATATTGAACGGGTCGACCTCAACCTGCTGGCTCCGCTGGCCGCGCTGCTGGAGGAACGGCATGTCTCGCGCGCCGCCGAACTCGCCGGGGTGAGCCAGCCGGCGATGAGCAGGGCCCTGCAGCGGCTGCGGGACACCCTCGGCGACGAGCTGCTGGTGCGGACGCCGGGCGGATACCGGCTCACCCCGCGGGCCGAGCGGGTCCAGCGCCAACTGCGGGCGGTCGTGCCGCGGCTGGAGAGCCTGTTCGCCCCAGAGGGGTTCGATCCCGCCGAGGCGGCTGAGGCGTTCCGGGTCGCGGGGACCGACTACACCCGGGTGTTCGCCCCCGCGGTCTTCCAACGTGTCTTCCGGGAGTCGCCGCGCTCCACACTGCACTTCCGCACCTGGCACGACACCATCTACGAGGACCTCGACCGTGGCGTCGTCGACCTGGTGTTCTTCGCCAGGTCGGAGCCGGCCACCGCACTGCACACCGAGCATCTCTTCGACGACCGGTTCATGTGCGTGCTCTCCGCGGACCACCCGCTGGCCGAACAGCCGGGGATCGCCCTGGACGAGTACATGGAAGCCACCCATGTGATCGTCGGCACCATCGGTGAGCGCCAGACCGCGATCGATCGGCGCCTGGAGGATCTCGGGGCGCGCCGCCGGGCCGGACTGACCGTGCCCTACCACTCCCTGGCCGTGCGCTCGGTCCCGGGCACCCGGCTGATCCTCACGCTTCCCGCGCGGCTACTCACGGAGCAGCGCGCGGACCCGGGGATCCGGATCCTGCCCGCCCCCCACGAAATCCGCGCGCTGGACTACCGGATGGCCTGGCACCCCCGACTCGACGGCGACCTGGGGCAGCGCTGGTTCCGGGACGCCGTTCGCGCCGTCACCGCTGAACTTCCGAAGTCGCCCCAGTAGTTGTTCCGACAGCCGGCCGGCGCTTCACCCGAGCGGGGCCCAGGGAGTAGGCGTCCAGGCGGAAGAACGGTTCCGGTCCTGATCGAGGCCGGCGACCGCAGCACCTTCCCGACACCGCGCCGGGCTGCCTGAACTGGGTCGGCGCGGCGTCGTGCGAGGGCCGAGTGCCGAGCGTGACCGCCGGCGCCGGCGGCGCAGCTCAGGGCCAGGTGGGGCCGGCCTCCCCCCTCGTCAGGGTGTGTCTTCTGTGAGGTGTGTCCGGTGGAGGCGGTGAGTGACGCAGCGCTCGATGACGAGGAGGGCGGCGTCGTCTTCGGGTTCGTGGCCGACATGATCGACCAGGTCACGATGGATCTCGCGAACCAGGGCCTCGGGTGTGGAGGCGCGGCACAAGGCGGCGCACTGGCTGAGCGGGTAGAAGGCTCCGCTCGGCGAGCGGGCTTCGACGACACCGTCCGTGTAGAGCAGCAGCATGTCACCGGCCTCGAAAGCGAACGTGTCGGTGCGGAAACGGGACTCGAGAGGCTGGCACATGCCCAAGGGGGGTGCGGGATGCCGTGCGTGCAGGGCCGTTACGTGGTGATCGTGCCGCAGCAGGGGTGGAGGGTGGCCGCAGCTGACCATCTCGGCCGGCGAGTCCTGGTCGGGGATGTCCAGCAGCAGGGCGGTGATGAAGTGCTCACCCGGATCGTCCTCGGTGTCCGCCACCTCCTCCAGATTCCGGGCCACGCTCTCCTCCAGGGCCGCCGCGAGGTCGGACAAGGTGGTGTAGCGGTGAGCACCCTCGCGGAACGCACCCAGCACGATGGAGGCCTCGCCGATGGCAGCCAGGCCCTTGCCCCGGACGTCGCCGATGATCACACGGGTGCCGGGCCGGTCGGTGCGGGCCAGCGCGAACAGGTCGCCACCGATGCGGGTCTCGTCCTCCGCGGCCAGATACAGCCAAGCCACCCGCAGCGGCCCCATCCGGCGCGGCGGCGGCCGCAGCAACGCGAGCTGCGCCGTCTCGGCCACCGACCGTGCCCGGCTCAGTTCGCGGCCACGCCGCTCGCGCACATGACAGACGAAGACCACCAAGGCCGAGAGCACGGTCAGCGCGGTGATCTGCGCCAGATGGTTGGGCGTGGTCAACCCGCCGTGGAACACGGCGATGCTCACCTGGGCGGCCACAGCCAGTGCACCGAGCAGCGCAGTGAGCCACGGGCCGGCCAACGACGCGGTGAGGGCCGGCGCAATCACCAGGAAGGGGCCCAGATGGACGTCCTGCGGGGAAGTCAGGTCCGCCACGGTGATCGCGACGACCAGAACAAAGGCAACCACCACCACCCCGCGGCCCGACGGTTGCTCCAGGAAGCGGTCCACCGACACACGCCGCACATTCATACAACCGGTGTACCCCTGTTCCCGGACACGCGCCCGCGTGCCGAGGCCCCGTCTGCCCACACCGTGGGCAGACGACGAAACCGGGCACACATGCCGGTCAGGGCGTGGTGACCACGCTCCGGTGCCGCCCTGTCACACGCGGCGGCGACGATGTACTCCTGCCAGGTGCCGGCCACATGGGGGCCGGGTACCGCCGGGGTCCACAACGGCCACCACGCGCTCGCCGCCTTTCGATCCTTCGTCGTTCGGCCCGGGGCATCAATACAGTCCACACACTCCATGGGCCCGCGATTCCAGCCGCAGGACATCGGCAGGCCCCCCGGCCTCCGAAAAAGTCCACGCCTCCCTGGTGCGCACAGGCCGACGGATTTCCGACGCAGGACACTGGTCATCCGGGCGCCTGCCCCGTCTGGTCCGGGAGCGGACGCGGTCGAAAGGCCACGGCGCACCGGCCGTCTGACCGGAGTCCCATGACCGCGGCGAGGAACGCCGCAGCCGAGAGCGCCGACGTCCAGCTGGGCGAAATTCACCGGGCCGCCAGCTTCCGGAACCCGATGGGCGCGGCAACATCCGCCGCCATTCTGGCCACCGCGACCGGGTCGGCGCTCGCCGACATCACGATCACGGCCATTCCAGGCCGATTTCCAGCAATACTGCTCCCGTGACCGAGCCCGCCGCCGTTCCCCCGCCGACCGCCGGGCGTGCTCCGGTATGGCTGACCCGCAACGTCAAAGTGCTGTGCGGGGTGTCCTTCCTCCAGGACGCGGCCAGCGAACTTCTCTATCCGATTCTTCCGATCTTCCTGACAGTGGTTCTCGGCGCACCGCCCGCCGCCGTCGGTGCCATCGAGGGTGTCGCGGAAGGCGCCGCATCTTTCACCAAGGTCGCCGCGGGCCGGCTCGCGGACCGCATCCCGCGCCGACCGCTCATCGGCGCCGGTTACGGGCTGGCCGCCATCGGCAAGCTGATCATCGCGCTCGCCTCCGCCTGGCCCCTGGTGCTCATTGCCCGCGTCACCGACCGCCTCGGTAAGGGCATGCGCGGCGCACCCCGCGACGCCCTCCTCGTCGAGGGCGTCGCCAGCGGACAGCGCGGCAAGGTGTTCGGGCTGCACCGAGCCGCCGACACCGCCGGCGCGGTCGTCGGCCCGCTCGCAGGCCTGGCGTTGTACGAGGCACTCGACCACCACCTGCGCCCCCTGTTCTGGGCCGCGGTGCTCCCAGCAGTGGCCTCGGTCGCCCTGGTCGCCGCTGTCCGCGACCCCCGGCCCCATGAAGGCGGCGCGCCCACGACGACCGCGACAACCCCCTGGCGGTCCCTGCCTCGCGCGTACTGGCGCGTCCTGGCCGTGCTGCTCGCCTTCAACCTGGTCAACTTCCCCGACGCGCTGCTCCTGCTACGCGCCCACGAGCTGGGGCTGCCCACGGCCGGGGTGGTGGGCGCGTACGCGGTGTACAACCTCGCCTACGCCGCTCTTTCCTATCCCGCCGGGGCCTTGTCCGACCGCTTGCCGCGCCCGCTGGTGTTCGCAGCCGGCCTGGTCTTCTTCGCCGCGGGGTATCTGGGCCTCGGCCTCATTCACGCGCCCTGGCTGGTCTTCGTCGTCCTGCCGCTGTACGGCGGATTCGCGGCTTGCACCGACGGCGTCGGCAAAGCCTGGATCTCCACTCTCGTTCCGGACCACCGGCAAGGCACCGCGCAGGGCCTGTACCAGGGCGCCACAGGTGCCGCCGTCCTGGCCGCCGGTGTCTGGGCCGGCCTCGCCTGGGGCAGCCAAGGCCGGCTTCCCCTCCTCATCTCCGGCAGCACCGCACTCCTGCTCGCGGCCACGTTGGCTCTCCTGCGGTTCCCGTGATCGGCGTCAGCAAGGAGAGGGAGCGTCTCCCCGCGGAACAAGCCGGGGAAGGCAAGCAGGGCGGCACTGCGTGTCATGGCCGATGCGGTCATGCCTCGCGGCGCGTGCCGACTGACGGTGCGCCCCCACCGGCACAGCAGACCGGCTCGACTGACGTCGGGCTGGGGGAATAGCGGGCTTTCCCCGCGGCAGACAGGGCTTTGCCTCTACTCGGCGCGAGCCATGGGGGAGTGGCGGGAGGGGAAGCAGCCGAAGCCGGTGGTCCGGCCGGGTCGGTCGATCGGGGCCGGCACCCGTGTTCACCGTCCTGTGCCGCGCCTCGGCAACGGCCCCCATCGGCCCGCCGGTAACGCAACTGCCCTGAGTGCACCGGCCATTCGGCAGATTCGGTCCCGGCGGATTCCAGGGGGTTCTGGTGGTGGCGGCGAGGCTCCAGCGCATAGAATTGTCGCGCGCTGCTCGCGATGGCGGTCGGTGCGGGTCGGTGGTGGGGGTGAGGGCGCCGTGATTGAGCTGCAAAACCAGGCCATTCAGGGCGGTTCTGCCCGGGGGTTTGAACGTGCGTTCGCTTTTCCTCGCCTCCGGTGCTTACGACTTGCCCGCAATACCCCAAGCGATCACCACAAAGCGGTCCACACAACAGCGGTGGGCGCTTTTTCTTTTCGTGGTGTTCCTCCCGCCCCGCATCCGTGCCCGAAGCCACGCGGCGGACGGGCAGGGCGCAGCGGGTGCGTCGTTTTCGAGACAAGAGAAGTGTGGAGTGTGATGCCATGAAACGAGTCGGCAGAGACTCGCGCCGGTCGGCCTGGAGACTTGTGGATCCGCTGGCGCGAACGAGCTTATCCGTTCTCTTACTGGCAGGCGGCGCCGTAGGGGCGACGGCTGGACCGGCCGCGGCTTCGGCCGCCGACGGCGCGCTGACGGTCGAAGTACTGCGCGACTTCTTCGGCACCGGCGTGCTCAACGCGACGATGGACGTGCCCCAGCGAGGCATGAAGGTGGAGGTCTCCGACCCGGCCGGGCACAAGGTCACCGGCGTCACGGATGCCACGGGCAAGGTCGTCGTGTCGGACTCGACCGTGTTGAGCGGCGGCCGGTACCGCGTCGACGTCAGCGTCCCGGCACCGTACAGCGGCCATCTGCGGGCGGCACCCGCGTCGACGGCGGAGAACCACTTCGACAGCTTCACGTCGTTCGTGGACGTGTCGGACGGGAAGGACGCCTCGGTGGTGACGGGCGTGTGGGATCCGGCCGACTACGCGCTGCCGGACTCACGGTACTTCGTGCCCGTCCACAACGGCGCCAACGGGACCGACAACCGGGCGTTGGTGGCGTTCGGGACGAAGGTCCGGGGCACGTGTCCCACCGATGTGGCGTGCCCGACCACACTGGCGACGCAGGACCAGGTGGGCACGACGTTCGGGCTGGCGTACGACAAGAACCGGACCCGGCTGTTCCAGAGCGCGTTCGCCCGCCGGTACGCTCCGTACGGGCCGCAGGGCGGGGGTGCCGTCTACACGGTGCCGGTCAACGGCTCGGGTGCGCCGGAGCTGTTCGCGCGGGTGCCGGACGCCACGGTGACGCGGCACGACAGCGCGAACATGATCAAGGACTCCGGGTTCACCGACGCGCCGGGCAAGGAGAGCATCGGCGGCCTGGCCCTGTCGGAGGACGGCTCCACGCTGTACGCGGTGAACCTGCTGTCCCGCAGCCTGGTGAGCTTCGACGCTACCGGGGCCACCGCCGCGGCGCCCAAGTCGACGGTCCCGATCCCGGACCCGGGGTGCGCGAGCCCCGAGGACTGGCGGCCGTTCGGTCTCCAGTTCCACGACAACACGCTGTACGTCGGCGGCGTGTGCAGCGCGGAGAGCACGCAGCAGCGCGCGGACCTGAAAGCCTTCGTCTCCACCTACGACGGCAAGCGGTTCACCACGGTGCTGAGCCACCCGCTCACGGACGTACGCGGCAGCGTCTTCGGTTCCGGTGACAAGGCCACCCACTGGAACCCGTGGAACACCAGCCCGGCCACGTGGGACGACCGGAAGGCGGGCAACGTCTTCATCGACCCGCAGCCGGAGCTCTCCTCCCTCGCCTTCGCCCGCGACGGCTCCATGATCCTCGGTTTCCGCGACCGGTTCATGGACGTGCTCAGCTGGGGCGGTCTGGACCCCCGCCCGGGGAACGACACGGCGGAGAACGGCATGTCCGGTGGTGACATCACCATGGTCTGCGCCACCCCCACCGGTGAGTACCAGTGGGAAGGCACCGGCAACTGCCCCAACCACGCCACCCCCGCCAACAACGGCGGCGAGGCCGCAGATGTCGTCGAATACTTCCCGGGCGACTTCTACGCCAACGCGCACCAGGAGACCGCGCTGGGGGCGGTGGCCTACATCCCGCAGCAGCAGTGGGTCGTCAGCACGGAGTTCGACCCGGTCGTCCACGTCGCGGCCTCAGGGACCGGGTACTACGACATCACGACCGGTCAGGGCCCGGGCAACAACCCGACCGCCAACGGGTTCCAGTTCGTCAGCCAGGAACAAGGCGGGTTCGGCAAGGCCGGCGGGCTCGGTGACATCGCGTACGCGGCGGCGAACGCGCCGATCCAGATCGGCAACGTCGTGTGGTTCGACGGCGACCACAACGGGATCCAGGACCCGGGGCACGTACTGCTGCCGGGGGCGACGATCAACCTGCTGGACGCGGACGGCAAACAGGTCGCAACGACCAAGACCGACGCCGCCGGCGAGTACTACTTCGGTGGCGTCGGCGCCGAGTACCAGCTCACACCGGGTGCGAGATACACGGTCCAGTTCGACGTGTGCACCGCGGACACCAGCAAGGTGCCCGAGCAGCCCCCGGCGAGCGAGCTGAGGTTCACGCTGCCGCGGGCCGGTGCCGACCGTGCGCACGACTCCAACGTGACCCCGCCGACCACCGGACCCCTGTGCAACGGCTCCGCGCCCGTCACGGCACCGGACAAGCCGGGCGGGGTCGATCACACGATCGACGCCGGGGTGTACATCCCGAAGGCGACCCCGAGCCCGTCGCCGACCCCGACACCGACCCCGTCGCCGACCCCGTCGCCGGGCCCGGCCTCGCCGCCGGCCTCCATGCCGCCGGCCCCCGCACCGCCCGCGAACAACCCGGCCCCGGCCGGTGGCGGCTCGGGTTCGCTGGCCCACACCGGTATGTCCGCGCTGCCGGAGATGGTCGCCGTCGTCGGTCTGCTGGTGGGTGCGGGCCTGGCCATCGCGTTCGTGAGCCGGAAACGCCGCACCCAGAAACACTGAGCGAACCGAACAACACTGATCTGCCCGCCCGTCGCCCGGATGGTGCGGTCGGGCAGATCACGTCTCGGCCGGTCCACGAGGACCGGCCGCGACGGGGGCTGTGACCCGCCCCCCGCGTGTCGCCCCCACCCCACGGCGGCGGGGGGAGAGGGCGAGC
>NZ_JBHJUW010000112.1:321-29007 GCF_042268205.1 Streptomyces sp. NPDC056160 | reverse complement strand
AGGATGTCTTGGAGGACAAACCTCTTCTACAGCAGCTCCGCTGCCTCGTTCACCGGCCTTGACGAACAGCCTCCGCCCTTAACTGAACGGCGTTGGGTCTAGAGGTCGTACACGACGGTCACGGGCGCGTGGTCCGACCACCGCTCGGCATGGGTGGCCGCCCGTTCCACGAAGCCCTTGACGGCACGGCCCGCGAGAGTGGGCGTGGCCACGTGGTAGTCGATCCTCCAGCCCGAATCGTTGTCGAAGGCGCGCCCCCGGTAGGACCACCAGCTGTAGGGACCCTCGATGTCCGGGTGCAGCGCGCGCACCACGTCCACGTACCCGCCGGCCTCCGGGGCGAGGACCTGGCCGAGCCACTCCCGCTCCTCGGGCAGGAAGCCGGAGTTCTTCGTGTTGCCGCGCCAGTTCTTCAGGTCGGCCTGCTGGTGGGCGATGTTCCAGTCACCGCAGACCAGGACCTCGCGGCCGTCGGCGGCGGACCGCTCGCGCAGCTCCTTCAGATGAGCGAGGAACTCGCCCATGAAGCGGAGCTTCTCCTCCTGCCGCTCGGTGCCGACCTCCCCGGAGGGCAGGTAGAGGGAAGCGACCGTCATGCCGGGCAGGTCGGCCTCGACGTACCGGCCGCTGCCGTCGAACTCCGCCGACCCGAAGCCGACGCGGACGGCGTCGGGCTCGCGGCGGGTGTAGAGGGAGACCCCGGCGCGGCCCTTGGCGGCGGCGGGAGCGTGCGTCACGTGCCAGCCCTCGGGCGTGCGCACGTGCTCGGGCAGCTGCTGCGGCTCGGCCCGCACCTCCTGGAGGCAGAGCACGTCGGCGGAGGTCCCGGCGAGCCACTGGACGAAGCCCTTCCTGGCGGCGGCTCGCAGTCCGTTGACGTTGGCGGAGGTCACAGTCAGCACACGCGCACTTTACCGTCACACTGGACGGGGTCCCGTAAGAGACCCCGTCCAGACTCTCCCGCCCTACTGCATTGATATACGGTACATAACATGCTTATTCGTCCGGTTGCCTTCGACCACCCCGACGCCGTCAAGCTGAACGACGAGGTCCAGGCCGAGTACCACGTGCGCTACGGCGACGGCGGCGACGCCACACACCTGGACCCGGCCGACTTCCGGCCGCCGAACGGCGTGTACCTCATCGCCTACGACGAGGACGGCACCCCCGTCGCCACGGGCGGCTGGCGCAGCCAGGACAAGAACGCCGAGGGCAACGAGGACGGCGACGCCGAGCTGAAGCGGATGTTCGTCGTGGAGTCGATGCGCGGCCGGGGCCTGGCCCGCCGCATCCTCGCCGCCCTGGAGGACGACGCCCGCGAGGCCGGCCGCGTCCGCATGGTCCTGGAGACCGGTGACCAGCAGCCGGAGGCGATCGCCCTGTACACCTCGAGCGGCTACGAGCCGTGCGCCAAGTTCGGCTACTACCGGGAGTACGAGTCGAGCCTGTGCTACGCCAAGGCCCTCGGGTGACGGCACGTTGAGCGACGGGAAGGGACCGGCCGGGTTCCTTCCCCGCCGTCCGGCATTGGGCATCCGCATCCGGCCGACGTGCGCCGAAACGACGAGATCCCGATCCGACGGTGACCGTCTGATCGGGATCTCGTGCTGCGTGGGCCGTTCGCGGGTGGGTCTGACCTGCGCCGACGGAGGCATCGCGCCGGACTTTCCCACTGCCTGAAAGATCATTCCCCAGCTACTTGCACAGGGCATCCACAGGCGCCCACCTGCTTGCCTGCACGGCCCCGCCCAGGATCCGCATCGCCCGCGGGTGTCCCCGAGAAGCAAGCACCTGCACCACCTTGTCCACGGCCGCGTCGACAGCCTCGTGCTCCCAGAGCCGCAAGGGCACCCACCCCAATCGGACGAGATGGGCATCGGTGTCCGCGTCCCGCCGGACGTTGCCCTCCAGCTTCTCGCGCCACCACTCCCCGTTGTGCACGGGCAGGTGCCGGTGTTGCGGGCAGGCGTGCCAGAAGCAGCCCTGCACGAACACCGCGGTCCGCCACTTCACGAAGGTGACGTCCGCGCGCCGCCTGCGCAGGCCGGGAATCGGCATGTCCACGCGGTACCTGAAGCCCAGCCCATGCAGCGCCCGTCTCAGCGCCAGCTCAGGCATGGTGTCCCGACTGCGCTGCGCCAGCATCAGCCGCCGGACGTTGGCATCTCTGGGCGCCGGGACGCCCTTGCGGTGGGTTCTACGACTCACTCAGGCACCAACAGCCGCTCAGCGGTAGAGGTCACCTCGCCACCACTCCATGTGGGCGGTGTCTCGTCCGGCCAGCACAGAAGGCGTCCCTCCTGTCGCCCCGGGCATGCCGCTCAGGAGATCGCCATGGTTTCGACCGGGTTCTATGTCCGAGGCCCCCTGTTGGTCCGTCGGTCCCAGTGCGCACTCCATCGGACCACGTCTCATACTGCAACACATGCCCAATCCCAGCGTCGTGGCCCTCGAAACCGTCCGCGCCGTCGAAGAAGCGCCCCTGGCCGGCGCCTGGACTGATGACGTTGTCGATGACGCGCACTGGTCGCGTTACGCGGCCCGACCCGTAAGCCTTGGGCGGAACTATGGACTCCGCAGGCCTTCGGGGTCCGAGGCTCGAGGCGCGCAATGCGGCTCCGCAACTGCGGCATCCGTGCCGCAAGGCCCCGTACCCGGCTTTCCGTCTTAGCCGAGCACGCTGCACTGCGCAGGGTCCATCGACCCGACTGCGGGAAGGCGTGTGAAGAGTCCCCGCCACTCCTCTCAGTCCCGCACGCTGCGCAAGACAGGGTCGCTGGCCTCGACGGCGATGTAGGTTTCCGGCGTCGCCCCCTCCAAAACCCTCTGCGACGCCAGTCGATCGCAGGCTCCCTGCCGCCAAGCAGTGTGCTCCAAGACAACTCGTCCGCTTCACCGAAGCCTGTCCGAACAGCTTCACGTCGGCCCATCAACCGCTGTCGCTCGAAGTAACTCCCGCGTTCGGCCTGGGCAACCGCCTCCAATGCCTCATCATCCCAGAGAGGTTCTCGCGACATGATGGGCTGCGGACCTCGGCGCTCCCTTTCCTCGCGGGCTGCCTTGACTTGCAGGGTGTCCAAACGTCGGCATGAGGCGAACAGACGGCGCGACATGCCCACATGCGTTCCGGCCGCTGCCTGCCGGATCCACCGGAAGCGGAGCCGCCCGGCCGGAGCGCATCGGTGCCCCCGGGACGTGCAGGGTGTCCACGGTCATGAAGAGATGATCTTCTTCCCACTTCCACGGGGCTGGCAGAGAAGTACCGCAGAGCACCTGCAAGTGGGACTGCCCATGCATCAGAGCGCTCCCACCTTGGAGCTGCTTCATCCCCTCATTCAGGTCCGAAAGGCCGATGAGCCGTCGTGCCTTGGCTTCGATGAGCCAGTGCAGCGGTCCATGGGGATGGATGCCCCACAGGTCAGGCAGTTGGGCGGAGGCATGCAGGAAGCCAGGATGACCGTTGGGACCACCCGCCTCGACGTGCTGGGTGGGGCCCAGCCCCATCATGCCCGCGCATATCCATTGGGCCATGGTCATGCCCAGGTGGTAGCCGAAGGCAGACTGCGCACTGCGCTCGGTGCCGTACCGATAGACGGCATTGACGAACAGGCGACGCCCCGCCGCGCCGGGAGTCGGAGCCTTGACCTCCTTCAAACACAGGTTGGCATGCAACGGGGAAATGCGGGACACCAAATCGTTGATCGCCAGGTTCGGTGTGAGGGCGATCCAAGGGTCGATGTCTCGACCGACTCCAGTGGCCGCTTTGATGACCTGCCGCCAAGTGGTCGTGGCGAGGTACCAGCCGTCCGCCGGAACAACAGTCACGCCGGGCCAGGGCTGTTCGGCGCCTTCCCACTGCTTGCGGCTGGGGCGACGCTCTGGCCCTGCACGAAGGAGGACTGGAACGTCCAAGCGGTCGGATAAGTGGAACGTGTGGTCCTGGGCATCTTCCGGCGGCTGCGTGTTCACCATGCGAAGAGTGGCACGACCCAATCGGCAGATGGGGCAGTTCGTCGGATCCGCCACCGGTCATCGGTAACTAGACCGGTGCCTTGCATTCGAAACGGACCGCTCCACCCTTCCGGCGTAGCACCCGCCGAAGCTGAGCGCCTATCGCGTGGCCCTTCGTGGCCCTGGGGCTGTGGCAAGAAAGGAAGCACCGCAGGCCCGGCTGGGACACAACATGCACGTGGCCCCGCGCCAATGCCTGCGGTTGGCCACGCCCACCCAGCTAGAAGAGGTGGACATCGTATCGGCGCCCCGTCAAACGGTTGCCGTCCAGGTCTCCCACACTGCCGGCAGCGGCAGGTCAACGCGGTAGCACAAGCCGCGATAGTGCGGCGCCTACCGCAACGCCATCTCGGGAGCCGCGCTCCGGCTGACTTGCGCCACCATCACGCACCATACGCTCCGTCGCTTGGCCGCGTCTTTCGAACTTGCCGGGGTTACGGCGTTCGGGTCGCCGGAGGGCCCGCAGCGCCGTCACGATGAGAGCCACGACCACAGCGCCTCGATCGCGGAGCGGGCGACAGCCGCCCAGATGCACTTGCAGGCACCCTTGATCAGGGTGCGGGCGAGCCGAGCCCAGCGGGTGCACGAGGTACTCCGGAGGGCCTTGCCGGCGGACCCGCCGGCGGCCGCCGGACGGTGCTTCGGAGTGGACTTCTTCGTCATGGGTGCCTCCTGTCGAATGCCGGCCGTGGTTCGTCCGGCGACAGCCCCAGGTCTCCGCCTTCCAGAGGGTTTCCAGCGATCTCCGACAGCGCCGGGAGGGTACAAGTACGCTGATGGGGGCGGGGGATGCGGGTCTTCCGGCGCACGAGGGAACTGGAAGATGGGCGGGGTAAACGTTGGGTGGGTCAGTCGATCGATTCGGCACCGAGCTGCGCAGCCTCTACGAGGCGGCGGGTGAACCAACCCTGAGCCGGCTCGTCCGGCTTGGCCTGGACCAGGTCCCCCCGCTCCGCATTTCAGACTCCACGCTCAGTGCCTGGCTGAACGCGGGGCACGTGCCGGGCCACGGCGCGAAGGAGAGATACTTCCTCCTGCTCGTCGCATACTTGAACCGGTTGGCGGCGAAGAACGGGCTTCCCACGCGACCCGAGGGGGCCTGGGCAGCCCTTCTCAAGGCGGCTCGCCAGGAGCGAGGAGCCCGCCGTGGTGGCCGGCCGCGCACGGCAGCCGGATCAACCGGGAGCGATTGGCACGAAGTGCCGAAGACCCCGTCCGTTATGGACCGGATGCCGCCCCGCCCGGTGACCTTCGTCGGCCGTGATGACTCGCTGGACGACCTACTCGCCCGGCTCGCGCCTCAGGAGACGGCGTCCTCCTCTGTGGTCACCCTCCTGTCCGGCATGGGAGGCGCGGGGAAGACTACGCTGGCTGTCGAGGCGGCCCATCGCACCAGAGATCTCGGCTGGTTCACCGGCGGAACGTTCTTCGTCGACATGCGCGGCTACAGCGGGAACGACGCCGACCTCGGGCCCGTGGACGCAGCCGCGGTCCTGCTCAGGTACCTCGGCACCGCGGAGGGGGACATCCCGTCCGACGGCGACGACGTCCTGGCACTGTGGCGGGCCCGGGCGGACCACCTGACCAATCACGGACGACCGCTGCTAGTCGTCCTGGACAACGTCTCATCCGCGGGTCAGGTCCTGCCGCTCGTTCCGGCCAGTCCGCACCACCGGATCGTCATCACATCCCGGCACGTCCTCGCGTCCATGCCGGGTCGCCACATCGATCTGAGCGAACTGTCCCGGTCAAGCTCGGCACAGATCCTCGACCAGACTCTACGCATCGCCCGCCCAGAGGACTTCCGGGTCACCGATGCCCCCGAGCACGCCGAACATATCGGCGAGCTCTGCGGTGGACTGCCGCTCGCCCTTCATATCGTCGCCGCCCATCTAAGGCTGGAGCCCCATCGTCCGCTGGCCAGCGTCGTCGAGGAGCTGGCGGACACCCGCAGCCGACTCGACGGCCTTGCCTACGAAGACGTCGATGCCCTAGGTAACCCCATGGCTGTACGAGCCGCCTTCGACCTCTCCTACCGACGCCTAGCACCATCGGACGCTCGTGCCTTCCGGCTGCTCGCGCTGGCACCGGGACCCGACTTCTCACTGGAAACGGCACGTGTCCTACTCAGCGCCACTCCCCTTGAGACCCGGCAGCTCGTACGTCGGCTCGCGGGGGCCCACCTCTTGGACGACCAAGTTTCCGAACGGTGGATGATGCACGACCTCATCCGCCTCTACGCGCAGGAGAAGGCGGAGGAGCCCCAGCATGGTGAGGAGGTAACGGAAGGGCTAGAGCGGATCCTGCTCCATCTGGAGCGGAGCTCGAGGGAGGCCGACCGGCGGATCCGGTGGAAGCCTGATGCCCCGGAGAGCGAACGCTTCGCATCAAGCGGCGAGGCGTGGGACTGGTTCGACGCCGAACATCGCACCCTCATGGCGGCCGTCGGCACCGCGTACCGCGCTGGACTCGACCTCCTGTGCGCTTCCCTGGCCATGAATATGGTCGGTTTTTTCGAGCAACGGGCTCACATGGACTGGCGCGATATTTTCAACACGGCGGAAAAGGCCGCGGGCAGGATCGCGAACCCGCGACTCGACGTGGAAGTGTTGGGCAACATCGGGGTCTTGTACGGGGTTGCCCATCAGCCGGAACGAGCGCTGTCCTTCCTTTCGCGGGCCATCGAACTAATCGAAGAAGTGGGCGGTCATCCCAGCGAGGCATCCCTGCTCAACTGCGCTGCCGGAGCGCTGATGGAGCTGGGGAACTTACAGGAAGCCCTTTCGACTATGCAGGTGGCCATGGCCGTATACCGCTCGGAGGGCGACAAACAGGGCGAAGGGATGATGCACCACAACATCGCCTCCCTCTTCCTCAGGAACGGCACCCCGGAGCGTGCCCTGGAGCACCTTGAGCAGGATCTCGCCATCTGCGTCGAGCTCGGCGACCGGGCCGGCGAGGGCGGTACGTTGAACACCCTTGGAACGGCATACTTCGAACTGCGCCAGTATGAGGAAGCCGCAGCGGCCTTCCGTAAGAGCCTGGCCGTCGCCCGAGAGTTCCGAGACGTCGTGCTGGAGGGGCACTGCCTGAAGAACCTGGCGAACGCGTACGCGGAACTGGCGAGGTTCGACGAGGCCTTTACACTGTACGAGGAGGCCCTGGAGGTTCAACGGACCCACGGGGACCGGTTCCGGGAGGGCGAGACCCTGATGAACCTCGGGCTCACCCATCATCAGTTGCACCGACACGCGCAGGCAGCGGACTGCTTCCGCGAGGCAATCGACGCCTTTGAAGAGGCGGGTGTCCAGGACGCCGCCCACACGGCTCGCGCGTGGCTTCACGATGTCCTGACAGACACACCCGGCCACGCCCAGTGAAGTAAGCGGACGCGTGAGTCTTCACCCGTTCGGGAACACCAGGCGGTAGTGCCGGAGCCGCTCGTCCTGGCCTTGAAGGACTCCGATCCGCACTCGGCTCGGATCCCGGCCACCAGCGCCCTGGTCCGCTTATGGCCCGGTCGATGGCGTGGTGGGACATACCCGCATGAGCTGGCCCTTGCCGGTCAGGCTGAGCATGAGCATCCAGGCATGTTTGAGTAACTGGTGTTACCCACACTGCGGGGATGAACTCCGGTATCTACGATCACGTACAAGATTGCCTTGCAGTAACAGCACTACCACAGTCTCCCGAATCAGGCCCGCACTGAGTGCCAGAACCCCGACGATTCCGGCACTCAGCACGTGCTGGCTAAAGGTCAAGCCACGGAGCTAGAGAGTCCCAGGCAAGGCTGCACAGTCGTTCGGAGCGATCGCGGATGAATGCCTCTGTCCATTCCTCGTCTCGTTGTGCGAGGGAGGAGACAAGCGGAAGATGACGAGCCCGCCGGATAATTGCCTCTGCCCCATCGCCCAGATAAATCCCTTCCTGGGAGGCCAGCGCGAGCGTCTTCTCTGCCTCTTCCACAGTTTTCGCCGAGAGCGCCCTGAACATGAGTCGCTTCAACTCCCATGAGCGGTCGCTCGCCGAGGAATTCTCGACCTTGGGTAGTAGCGTCAGATTTCCTAGCATGTGCACGGTTGACGAGTCCTCGTAGATCTTGGGGTCCCAACCGTTAACGCCGGCGTTCTGAGGTGCGATGTGTTCTATGGTGGAGAAGCCAGCGTCGTTCCAGCGGTCGAGGTTGAGCGTGCTGAGCAGGCCGTCCCTACCCTTGATCACCAAGCCACGCCGCTCTTCATCCGGAGCAGAGTCATTGGAGGCGGCAAGGAGCAGCAGCTTGGTCAGGTGCCGAGAGCTTGAGTAAACGGGCGTGGCCATTGCTTTTGCCACCCACTGGCTTCTCTCTGCAATTCCTTCGCTTTGGAGTTGCTGGCGCAGGAACCTCAGCATGTCTTCTGCAGGCGGCACAGTGGTCAATTCCTGACCGAAGCGCGCGAACCTGGCACCGCTGGTCTGGGGATCGTACGCCATGAGTTTGCGGTAGATGTTGTCTATGCCGTGGGTCCCCCCCGAACGCGCCCCTCCATAGCGCAAAGAAGGCGCCAACGGCACGTACGGCGGTGAGGTACTCATGCGCCCGCTTGTCGATTTCCTCCCCGGTGCTGAGCTGGTGAGCAGCAAAGTAACGGGTGAGCGGGGCGATCACGATCTCATGTTTGGCCTCACGCAGAACCTGCAGGCAGAGCTCTGCCTGCAGGCGGAGCTCGTCGTCACCGTGCTCCGGCAAGCTGCCAGGGGTTACCCAGGGCTCGGACACGAACCGTGTCACTTCGGCCAACGAGTGGAGGAAGGTTCGACGTCCGGCCTGGTCGGCTTCCTTATCGAAGGCAGTACGCAGGTATCGGCGCTGCTCGCTCAACCGTTTGCTGAGGCGCGTGCCGTCGTGCATGAGAGCAAACGGGATGAGGATGTTGCTGGTCGCGGTCTGACGTTGGTCAGCTGATGAAGACCGGTCGAGATACTTCTCGACGGTGTCGAAGTAGTTGTATGACTCCGATCCGTTCCAACTACTCAGCCCCTCGTTCTGGATGGCCTTCGGCTTGAACGTCTCGATGGCGGTGAGGGGTTGCCCCGTCGTGTTCAAGGCTTCGAACATGTCGAACCCATAGTCTTCCCGTTTCGCCGTGACCACAGCAACGGTAACGCGGTTGAGTAGATAGTTGGCGAACAAGATCAAACGGAGCAGGGATCCGATTCGCTCGTCATCGTTCGCGGCCTCGACTACTGATGCTGGGAAGGGGCTGTTGAACAGGGCTTCCTGCAGTTTCGAGGACTCACCGATTGCGCCGGCGGAAAGGATCTCGGTCTCGTCTTCCCGCGCGTTCCTTGATGTCGAAACGGCGTTGCGGAGAGTGCGACGGAGCAAGGTGCGGATGGCCTCAAGACCTCTGTGCGCCTGAGCATTCGCATCAGCAGCTTCCCCTTCCGTGAAGGGGACGTGCTTGTAATCCTTGGTTGATTCTCCATCTCGCGCATAACGACCGTACTGATGGAGATAATATCCGATGGGCGAGTCGTACTTCGCACGATCTGCATGCCGAGACCACACATCATGATAGGAGCGAACCATGCGGGGGTAATAGCGAAAATCGCCCTCGCCATACCGCATGTCCTCTTCAAACGTGTCCGTCAATCGGCTGGTGACGTCGATCGCTTGGTTGTAGCACCAGTCCCGCGCTTCCCCGCCGTTCTTCGGCAATCGCCTGGCACGAACGCTGATCTCTTCATGGAGGACCGTGGTCAGCAGAAGTAGCGTCGTAAGGCGCTGTTGCCCGTCGATGATGGTCATCACCTTGGGGGGCACCATTGGTCGATCGATAGGCTCGACCGTCGTGTACTGGAGGTCACGAAGGGCGATGACGGTCCCAAGAAAACAGATCGAGTCTTCGAATTCAGTTGTTTGTTCAAGACCGTGAGAAACATCAGCAATGAGACGTTTGACCTTCGCTGGTTCCCAGCTGTATGCCCGCTGATACGGGGGGATATAGAGCCCTTGCCCAGTTTCGCTGAGAAACTCTGCCACTGCCCGCGGCGCAGCATCGAAGATCTCGCGCGTTTCCATCCATGATCTCCCGTGATCTAGAGCGGCCGTGCTGTATTCCCCCGGGTCCCTGCGTCACCATGCCGGCCGGCTGTGGAAGGGGGACGGATGCGCTCGGGTACGTGAGACCTACGGTTCATCGACAACAAGCCCCCTCCCGTGCAGCACCGCGTGCCGTGACCACAGAGAGTGCGTAGGCCACGACGCTTGATCAAGCGTAGAGCGGAGCGTTGGCAGGCGAGGACCGATCGGCAGGTTTCATGCTTCGCTCAGCGCGTATCTGTGCACAGCGCTTCCGCAGCAGGGCAGTTCAAGGCTCGATGGGGGATGGCTCGTAAACGCAGGACAAGTGCTTCCTGCGGCGCGCCGGTCCCACTCGCCTCGGACGTTCGTTAGGATCTCAGGGCACTCCTGGTGGATCGCGAGCTACCGATCGAGAACAAGCACCAGGAGCGACAAAGAGAGCAGAACACGTCTAGTGGGGGCATACCATGGAAGCGGCGATGCGTGAGGTGCCCGTATACCTCGACTACAACGCGACTGCCCCCATGCGACCAGAGGCACTCAAGGCCACATGTGGCGCACTTCACACCGTCGGTAATGCCTCCAGCATCCATCACCATGGCCGTGACGCCGCAAGCAAGGTAGATCGAGCCCGTCGACAGCTCGCTGACCTGCTGAGCTGCTCGCCTGGCGAACTCATCTTCACGTCCGGCGCGACGGAAGCCAACAACCTTGCCCTGCAAGCCGCTTACGCGCAGCATGGGTTGATCGTTACCTCTGCCGTCGAGCATCCGGCAGTGTTGGAGACCTCCCGAGCACTCGCCAACGGTGCTTCGGAAACTCTCATCACTATGCCTGTCGGCAGAGACGGGCAGATCGACACAGACGAGTTCAGGGCCATCATTCGGCAGCATGGGGCTGCTCTCGTCTCCATCATGTTGGCCAACAACGAGACTGGAGTGATCAACGACCTCCCGCTCGTCGTCGAGGCAGCCCATGCTGCTCGTGCCCTGGTGCACACCGATGCGACGCAGTTCGTCGGCCGGCTCCCCCTCGACCTGAGCAGTCTCAATGTCGATCTTCTATCCCTTTCGGCCCACAAGTTCGGTGGGCCGCAGGGCGTGGGCGCTCTCTTCATCCGTCGTGGTATTCCACTGCCTCAGCGCCCGCTGGTCTTCGGCGGGAACCATGAGCGTGGCTGGCGTGCAGGCACCCTCAACGTGCCCGGCATCGTCGGCCTGGGTGCCGCTGCCGAAGCTGCGCACCGACTACTCGACGACGAAGTCCCGCGCATCACCAAGCTGCGCGATCTCCTGGAGAACGAGCTCCTGGAGCGGATCCCCGGAAGTCACGTCAACGGTTCGCGCGCCCCGAGGCTGCCCGGCGTCTCGAGCATCACTATCCCCGGCGCCCCTGCCGATGCTCTCCTCGCCTCGATGCCCGACGTAGCCGCATCTGACGGCAGCGCCTGTTCCGCGGGGGCACCGAGCCCGAGCCACGTATTGCTCGCCATGGGACTGAGCCGAGACGCAGCTGACTCCACCGTCCGCTTTTCGCTGGGCCACGCGACAACAGAGCAAGAGATCCTTCACGCCATTGCCGCCACGGTACGAGCTGCCTCCCAAGTACGGGCGGTCATGGATGCCACCGTCGGCTCTTGACCGCACTTCAAGACTTCGCACGCAAACTTTGACCTGAAGGGCTCGACTGCAATGCCAGAAGGCCGCCTCTCCGACGTTGTCGGACTCAAATTCAACAGGCACGAGAGCTTCCCGCCGCGTTTCGGTTGGCTGCACAAGGCATACCTGCACGTCAAGAAGGACGAAATGCTCTTCCACGCCCCGGACGCCCTCGTCCGCCTGGGCGTAGGCAAGAACATGGTCTACTCCATGCGCTACTGGTCGCAGGCGTTCAAACTGACACACGAGTACCGCAGTGGAGAAGCACAGGCACGGTCCTACGCCGCTGCTCCGACGTGGCGAGCTCGGTGGTTGCTGGACGAGGACGGGGCAGATCCCTACCTCGAGGACACCGGAAGCCTGTGGCTGCTGCACTGGTGGCTGGTCTCCGGTAGCAAGGACTCCCTATGCCTTGCGCCGAGCTGGTACGTCATGTTCCACCTCGCGCCGCTCGCCCGCGTCACGCACGAGGAGATGACCGCCCTCATCACCCGGGAGGTGCACAGCAGCTTCGAGCGTGAGGGCTGGCCGGCTGCCGAGTCGATCGCCCGTGACGTCGACTGCATCATCAAGATGTACGCGCCGGACTCCGAGGCCAACCCGCTCTCACCCGGCAGTTTTGAGGACTCCCTCCTCTGCCCCTTCAAAGAGCTCGGCCTGCTTGAGTACCAAGGAGGCCGTGGCAAGGAACGCACGTACCGCTTCACCAGCGGTATCCGTCCGAGCCTCCCGCCACGCGTCCTCCTGTACGCCTGCCTCGACTATGCGGCCCGCTTCACCCGCAAGCCGGACTCCATCTCCCTTGCCCGCCTCGCCGGCGAACCAGGGGGCCCCGGTCGCGCCTTCCACATGCGCGAACCGGAGCTCTTGAGGTCGATCGAAGCCTTCGTCGAGAACCATCCCAAGCTGGAGATCGTCGAGTCCCTGGGCCAGAGCAGCCTCCGCTTCGCGGATAATCCGGAAAAGCTCGCCTGGGACATCCTCGACGAACAGTACGGCCGTGTGCGCGAACGCGCTGGGTTCCCCACTCCGGAGGAGTGGGGACGTCAAAATCCCGGCCTGATGAAGACCGCGGACGATGCCAACGCCGTGCGGGGACACATCCCCCAGCAAACTGACATGCTCGAGGAGCTCGCGTGACCACGGCCACCACGACCTCGCCCCGCACCGCGCCGAAGGGCTCGGGGGCGCACGTCCCTAATGGCATCAGCTTCGTCGGTACGGAGTTCCGCTCCACCAACCTGGAACGCGACGTCCGGGACCCGGACCTGCATGCCCCGTACGTGGGGACCCGAGCCCTGGACGTGCTCGACCGGGTGGCCACCGCGCTCCGGGACCCCAAGAGGACACGAGCCTGGTCCTTCACCGGTCCGTACGGCTCTGGCAAGTCAACCCTTTCGAACCTGATCGACGCCCTCCTGGGCCATGACCCCAAACGCAGCGCCGCTGCGCGAAAGGCTGTGGCCGCTACCAACAACGCGTTGGCGCAGGAGATCGTCGAGAACCGTGAAGCGCTCACGACTGAGGGTTTCCTCGGGGCCGTCACCACGGCACGCCGGGAGCCGCTTGCCACCACGATCTACCGGGCACTTCAGACTGCAGTGGAGCGCAAGTGGAAGAAGCGCGTTCCGAAGGACGTCGCCGCCGTCATGGCTACCTGCGCCGCTGAGACGGATGACCCCACCGACAATCTGATCGATGCGATCACTCTGCTGTGCAGCAAGGCACCGCTCCTGCTGATCATCGATGAGTTCGGCAAGTCACTCGAGTACATCGTCTCCACCAGTGACAACAGCAGCGCCAAGAGCGACGCCTTCCTCCTCCAGGTGCTCGCAGAGAGGGGCACCGGCCCCAGCGGGTTGCCGCTGTTCATGTTCACCCTGCAGCACCTGGCCTTCACTGACTACGCTTCGCGGGCCAGCTCGGTCCAGACACAGGAGTGGGCCAAGATCCAAGGGCGCTTTGAGGACGTCACCTTCGCCCCCAATTTGGGGGACGCCGTCTACCTCCTCCAGAGGAAGTTGTCCCACGCCGAGGTATCGGACCGGGGCCGCAAGCTGATTCAGGCCCAGGCGGAGGCAGCGCACACCATCTGGCGGGATCGCTCTCTGCACTCAGTGGTCGACATCTCGGTCGAGTCGTTCGCCAACCTCTACCCGTTGCATCCGCTCACCGCAGTGGCCGGCCCCCTCATGGCCTCGCAAATCGGTCAGAACGACCGCAGCCTAAGTGGCTTCCTGGTCAACGACGAGCCGTACACGGTGCGCCGCAGTCTCGCCACCTTCTCCGAGGAGTCTCCGGAGCGGGCCACGACGATCAGGATCCCGCAGCTCTACGACTTTTTCTTCTCCGCGGGCCGCGCCACGATCCTTGCCTCCTCCAAGGCCAGTCGATGGCTAGAGATCAACGCCCGCCTCGAGGAGGCACACGGTCTTCCTGACGCAGACCAAGAGCTGCTCAAGGCGATCGGCGTCCTGAATCTCATCGACGCCGACGGCTTGCTCCGCGCCACTCCTGCGATGATCCAGTTCGCGTTGAACGATCCGCTTGACGTCGCCGACACCGAGCGGTTCGGAGAGCTGAAGGAGCGGCTGGACAAGCTCGTGAAGGACGGGCTTGTCGTTCACCGTGAGTACAGCAACGAGTACCGGATCTGGCAGGGCACCGATGTCGACATCGACGCCCGGGTGCGCGAAATCGCCACACAACTGCGCCCGGACGACGTGGTGCGCTACTTCAACAAGCACCTCGGAACGAACGTCCTGCCGAACGCGGTAGCGGCCGGCGCACACAGCCAGCTCACCGGAATGCAGCGGCACTTCGTGACCGCTGTGAGCCACCAGATCGAGAAGCTGCGCGGGCCGAGGATCGTCCAGGACGCAGCCGACGGCATGCTCGTCTTCCACCTGGGCGACCTGGAGAGCAGCCCGCGCGTCGATTCCCCTCTTCCTGTTGTCGTCGGGGTCACCAAGAACCCCGAGGCAGTGCTGGAGGCCGGTACCACGCTCGTGGCGCTCCAGGACCTCATGGGTGAGGAGGACTTGGACCACGTCGCCCGCCGAGAGGTCAGCGAGCGAGCCGGAGAGTTCTCCCAGCGCATCACCGCCATGCTCGCCGAGGCGTTCCGGCCGGGCAGCGACGAATCGAGCTGGTACCTGTGGAAGAGCGGTGAGGAGACCGACAGCCCTCCCGCCATGGAGCTCAAGGCCCGCAGTTACGCAGGGCTAGTCTCCGAGGCGTGCAACGTGGTCTACCACCAGACCCCGCACGTGCGAAACGAGATGGTGGGCCGCCACCAGCTCACCAGCAACGCCGTCCGCACCCGCCGCGAAGTCCTCACCGCGATGATCGAAAAGACTGGGTTGCCGCGGCTCGGCTGGCCCGCGGACAAGTTCCCCGCGGAGCGGGCCCTCTACGACGGTGTGGTCGAACACCTCGGGCTGCACCGGGCGGCGGGAGAAGTCAGCGGCGGTCAGAGTTCCGGCGGAAGCCTCCACACGCACGGGATGTCCCGTCCCAGCGCCGATGTGAACGCGAGTGCCGTTCCGGTGTGGGAAGCGCTCGAGGAGGCACTGAGCGCGGCCACGGAACCGACCAGCATCGTGGACATCTACCAGCGGCTCATGGCCCCTCCTTACGGCGTGAAGGCCGGTGTCGTCCCGATCCTGATGGTCGCAGGGCTGATCCTGCGCGGCAACGACGTAGCGCTCTTCGAGGAGGGCAACTACTGCCCCCGCCTCACCTCCGCCATCATGGAGCGCCTCAACGTCCCCTACCCGGAACGCTTCACCGTAAAGGCCACTCCCGTCGGCCGGGGCCAGCGCCGACTCGTTCTCGACAGCCTGGTGAAATCGCTCGGCGTCGACATCCCCCGCAGCCGCGCCAACCGAAACCCCGCGTTGCTCGCGGTCACGCGCGGGATGTTGGAACGGGTGATGGTGCTGGACCAGTACTCGCGGAAAACCCGGCGGCTCAGCGCCGACACGCTTGCCATCCGTGAGGTGTTGTCCAAGGCGACCGACCCGGACAGGCTGGTCTTCGAAGAGCTGCCCCGAGCACTCGGTCTCGAGGGGATCACTCCGAGCACCCAGAAGGACCCCGAGGCGGCAGAGGCTTACGTCGCGCGCCTCACCGCAGCGCTCAACGAGCTCACCAACGCCAGCGCCAGCCTGCGGAGCTACGTGGTCGAAACGCTGGCGAAAGAGTTCCGGATCCCCGCGTCCAGCACGAGTGAGCTGCGCGCCGGTCTGGCATTGCGCATGCGCGGCTTCGCCGCCGCCTCCCTCGAAGTGAGCCTCCACGGCTTCGTGACGCGGGTGATCAACGAGATGCTCCCGGACGACGACTGGCTCGGCACGGTCGTGGTCCAGCTCGTCAACCAGGCCCTGGGGGACTGGACCGATCGCGACGCTGATGCTTTCCCCCGCGTCGTACGGGACAGGGCCCGTGCGCTGGACCGCGTGAGCCACCTCTACAACGTCGTGGAGGAAGAGGCGACCAGGCAGGACGCCGAGGGACTCCGCGACAGCGAGCAGCCGCGGCAGCGTCAGATCGACACCCACCTGCTGACCCTCACCACTCCCCAGGGGGCCGAGGAGCGGACCCTCATCCACGTCCCGAGGGATTCGCGGAATGCCGTGGGTGAGCTCGTTGTCAGTGTCATCAGGCAAGCTGAGGAAGCACTGGGCCCCGACGGCGCGCGCATCCTGCTCGCCGCCCTGGCAGAGCGCCTGTCCGGCCAGGACGACGCCTCATCCGACAGGAAGGAGTAGCCGTGACCGCCACCGACGGCTCCAGCAGCAAGAAGCGTCACGTCCTCGGCATCTCTGGGGGTAAGGACTCCTCGGCCCTCGCGATCTACATGCGTGACCGCGTGCCGGACATGGAGTACTTCTTCTGTGACACCGGCGCCGAGTTGCCCGAGACGTACGAGTACCTCAACCGACTCGAAGGCGCCCTCGGTAAGCCCATCCAACGGCTCAACTCCTCCCGGGACTTCGACCACTGGCTGGAGGTCTACCAGGGCACCCTGCCCAGCCCGCAGATGCGCTGGTGCACGAAGAACCTGAAGATAAGGCCGCTCGAGGAATGGATCGGCGACGACGAGGCCGTCTCGTACGTCGCCATCCGTGCCGACGAGAACCGTCTCGGCTACGTCAGCACCAAGCCCAACATCACTGCGGTCTTCCCCTTCCGCGAGGACGGCATCGACCGCGAGGGCGTCGACCGGATCCTGGACGAGGCCGGCATCGGCCTCCCCGACTACTACGAGTGGCGTACTCGCTCGGGTTGTTACTTCTGCTTCTTCCAGCGCAAGCACGAGTGGGTGGGCCTCAAGGACCGTCATCCCGACCTCTTCCAGAAGGCCGTTGAGTACGAGGAGAAGGTCAAGCACCAGCACGCTGCGACCGCGGGACGCAAGTACACCTGGTCCCAGAACGAGTCCCTCGGTGAACTCATAGAGCGTCGCGAGGAGATCGAGGCCAAGCACAGGGATGCGATGGAACGGGCCGCGAAGCGCCTGAAGCCCAATCGTCCTTTGTTGGAGATCCTCTCCGACGCGCACGACGAGGACGATGACTCGCCTGCGTGCGCGGTCTGCCACCTCTAGTCCTGACTGAGTGACGGCGTCCCGGGTGCGAATGCGTCCGGGGCGCCGTCACGTCCTCTACTAGCGAGCACCGGCTTCCTGCTCTGCAGGCTGTCCCGACCTCGCAGCCAGCAGGGCCAGGGCTTGGGCTTGCCCAGTGCCGCCAGTAATGCCCTCGGTTGCGTCCTATCGCGATCCGCCGTACGGAACCACATATGTGGCTATTTATATAGCCACACGTCATGCTGTGTGCATGCTTCTCCCCAGTCCTGCCTTTCGCCGCCTGGCGACGTTGGTGGTCATCGATGACGAGGAGCGTGTGGCCCTCCTCCGATGCTCGCGCGGCACCTCGGCATGGACGTTGCCCGAGGGCACGGTCCATGCTCAGGAGACCTATGCGGAAGCAGCCATCCGCCTATCCGCCCACTGCTTTGCTGGCCATCCGTTGCGATGGGGGTCGGTCGTGGGGTGCCGCCTGGCACTACCGCCAGTGCACGGTTCGCCTGCCATCCGGACGGAGCGTCGCGTCTCACTCGCTCGCACCAAGCGGTCTGCGGCCCCGCCCGTGAGCGGAAAGGCTGACGCAACCCGGTCAATGCGTTGGGTACCGACGACCAGCTTGGACGATGTCCTGCTCGAGCCCTATGAAGACACCACAGCCACATTGGTGGCCGGATACCTCGAGGGGTGGCTGCCGGACGGCCGGATCACCCTGCACTAGCCACAGTGCGCGGGTAGGGGTTCGTGCACAACTCGCGTGGTCCCTACACGCAGGCAACACGTAGGACTGCTCTTCCCGGTCGGGTGAAATAGGGCAACTTTGGGGACCTAGCAGCACATCCGCGCCTTACAGTCTTGACCGTCGCACTCGTGCAGCGCAGCCCAGGCAACAGGGGTGCGCAGGCCAGCCGGGGACAGGAGTAGCAGTGGGGGGCGAGACACTCTTCCAGCGTCTGGACGCAGAAGAAGGTGCGGTCCGAGAGGCTCTCGATCGCTTGCGGAGTGAGGTGGCGAGCCTGGAGGAGCGCCTGGCGCACCTGGCCATCACCCGGCGGACGGTTCAAGCGCTGCTTGAAAACCCGACTAGATTCTCTTTCTCGGAGGACCAGCCCCCGGCCAAGGAGCAGCCGCCCGCCCCAGAGGCGGATGACGAGCCAGCGGAAGATGGCGAGGGCTTCACAAGCTCCTCCTTTTCGGACGCAACCGCACCAGGGGCCGATCGGGTTCTTCCGCAAAGGCGCCGGCGCTCGCACGACAGGCGCGAACTCGGTCCGGTGAGCGTTCGCATCGTGACGCTCGTATCGAGCGCGGATCGTCCACTTCGCCCCAAGGAAGTGGCTATCGCCCTGGGGCGCACCAATCCCAAGCGGACTCAGGTCGAGGGCATCCGTGCAGCGCTGAAGCGCCTCGTCGACGGAGGTCACCTCCGCAAGGTTGGCCCGGGCCTCTTCACCGGACCCTCCGACCAGATGGAGGAGGCTGCCTAAGGATCGCTCGAAGGAACGACGTCACGCAGGCGACTGACGTGACGGTCGGACAAATGAGTGGTGCCGCCGAGGTGGAAGCTCAGCGGCACCGGTGCACGTGAGACCTGCAACGGGCTTCAGCATGCCCTCGGAGCGTAACCCACCACTGGGCCACTCGGAGGGCGTGCTGGGCCGATTTCACCCTGCCCGCGTACACAAGCGCGGGCGAGTGGGAGGTTCAGCAATGCCGAGACCCCGGTCCCGACGAACCCGGGTACAGACCGATTCCGAGTCCGTCCTCCAACCGGCTCAGTGTGGCCACGTCGGGCCAGCTGTCGCCGGCCAGCAAGTTCGCGATGGCCTGTCGATTCACCCCGCTGAGCGCGGCTACGCGGCGGAGACCGAGACCCTCCTGGTTGACGTACCTGGCCAGCGACCTCGCAATGGCTTGGACCACCCTGGCCTGGGGGTGGTCGGGGATCACCGCGTCGGGCCAGTTCTCCGGGTCCGCGGCCAGTTCCCGCGGCGCCACGCTGCGGCCACGTCCTCCGGTCATGAGGATGCGCTCCTGACGGTCGAAGTGCACACTCACGGCAAGGGCGGCTACTTGCATAGCCACTTCTCGTGGTGTGTTCCTTTGGAGAGGGATGTGAGCGGCGCGATCCTCGGCTACCGGCCGCTGGAGGAGCCGGCGGAATGGCCCCTGGTCGCCGACGGCGTCCGCATGGTGGCCGCTGCGACGTGCGATTCGGTCCCGTACACGGTGCCGAAGCTGATGCTGGTGCTTTCCGGCCTCGCGACGTTCGCCGAGCGCGCCGGTCTCGCCCGCGATCCGCTGACCTGGCTCGCCCCCGAAACGATCACCCGCTACCTGATCACGCGTCCCAGCCTCCGGGGCAGCACCCTGCAGACATACCGCTGCATCCTGCTGCGGGTCCGGGAAGCGCTCCTGTGGCTCGAGACCGGTCAGCAGCCCGCGCCAAAGCTGCGTGCCTCCCGGCAACGCCCCGCTCCGTACACGCCCCCCCGAGCTGGCTCGCTTCTTGATGTGGGCGCGGGGCCTGCCGCCGCTCAGCACGCACGGCGGCAGCGCCCTCGCCCTTCTCGCGCTGGGCGCGGGCTGCGGTCTCTCGCGCCGGGAAGTGCTCGCCGCCCGTGGGACCCACGTCACCGTGCTGCCTTCCGAAACCGTCGTGGTCACCGTTCCCGGCAGTGACCGCCTCGTCGTCTGCCGCGCCATGTGGGAGCAGGTCCTCGCCGACCGTGCCCGCTCCGCGGGCGACGGTTACCTCTTCCTGCCGCAGCGCCAGACGCCGGAACCCAAGAACGGGATCACGAACTGGGTGAAGCGCACCCAGGGTAGATCCACCGGCCTGCCCGAGCTGAAACTGGCCCGGCTCCGCAGCTCGTGGATCGTCGAGCTGCTGCGGCAACGCGTTCCCGAGGACGTGGTCGCCGCGGCGGCAGGCATGAGCTCGACCGCGGGGCTCGCCCCGTACCGGAGCTGGGTGCCGAAGCTCACTGCGGAGGCAACCAGGCGCATGCTCCGGGGCTGGGCATGAGGACCCCTGCGGACGACCCCCGGTATCAGGCGGGCAATGGACGGCCGAGACGCCCGTACCCGCATTCACCGGAGCCGTCCAAGCTGGACGACGGGCGTGTGAGGAAGCTGCACCTCGTCCTGCGACGCAGCGGCATCGTGGAGGAGGTGGAAGGGCGCTTCGCAGCCCTTCCCGGGCCCCGGGGGTACCCCGTGGGCCTGGTTCTGTTGGGGCTCGTGTGCGCCTGTTACGAGAAGGCCAGCACCAATCTCGACGACGCCTTCGAGACCATCACCTTCGGCATCAGTGACCGCCTGCGCGCAGAGCTGGGCGTACCCACCTGTGACATTGAAGACCAAGATGCGGTCAACGCCCTCTACAACCGCTTCCACCGGGCGTGGAGCCGCCTCGTGAGGATCCTCGACCCGGCCCCGCACGAGCGGCGCAGCCGTTTGAGCCGGGCCGAGGGCCGCAGGGTCGCTGCCGCTTGGAACGGCCCTGAGGGCGAGTCCGCGCTGCGGCGCCTGGAAGAGCTCGCCAACAGGCTGGTCACCACACCTGTCCGCATCGCCTTCACCAAGGGGCTGATGCGCCACTGGCACGGTGACATCGCCATCGACACGACGGCCGTGCCAAGTTGGGCCCGCCCCCACACGCGCAAGCGCTCCTCTCTCGAGGCGAGCGCCAACTGGCACTACAAGGGCGGTGGAGACCGGGAGTTCGGCTACAGCGCCACACTGGCGATCGCCGCCCACGCCGACCCCGCACGGGCCGGGCGGTACCCGCAGTTGACCCTCGGCATGGTCCTGCACACGCCGCAGAAGGACATGGGGCGTCATGCCCATTACGTCAGCATGATCCTCTCCCACCTGACCCGCATGCGCGGTTTCGCCGCAGCCGACCGCGCCTACACCAAGCTCCATCCCGAGGACTTCCACCAGCCCCTTCGCGCCCTCGGCTTCATGCCCGTGCTCGACCTCACAAAGACCCAGGTCGGTCCCGAGGCCCACCACCAGGGCGCAATCGCCAAAGTAGGACGCCTCTTCTGTCCTCGGACACCCCGCCCCCTGCTCGATCTCTACCAGCGCATCCGGGACACAAAGAACGAGAACGAGCGCATCCCGCTGCGGGAGCAGCTGCGCGAAATCGAGCCCTACGCGCTCGTCCGCAAGGCCACGGCGGACGAGCGCGGCAATGAGCGGTACTCCTGTCCCGCGGCGAAAGTGAACTGTGCCTGGGCCGCAGAGCGGGAACGACGCAGCTCCAGCAGGGCCGCCCAGGTGCCGGCGGTCATCGACCTGGAAGATCCCCGCAGTCGTAGGGCCCATCCTGCGGGCCGGCCGACGATCACGGTCCCGAGCCTGCCGTTCGGGGAGCGACCCAAATGTTGCGACCAGTCCTCCGTCACCGTGCAGGCACACGTGATGCCGCGCATGCGGCAGGACCTGCCCTGGCAAACCACGTCCTGGGCCCTGGCCTACCAGACGCTGCGGTCCCACATCGAAGGGGGGAACGGCCGCCTCAAATCGGTCGACGCAGCCCTCCACGCCCGCGAGAAGCGGCAACCCCGCGGACGGGTCGCCCAGAGTCTCCTGGCAGCGATCACGGTGATGGTCGAGAACATCATCGAGCTGGAGCGCTTCCGCAGGGCCAGCAAGGAGAGCGCCCGCACGGCCCTCGATCTGGGGGCCGACGAGGTCCTCGTTCCCTACCCCACGCTTCTGAGCGCTCAGCAGCCCGCAAGCGGTGCCATAAGTCGGAGCCCATGACCGGCCGCCGAGGCTACATCTGAAGATCGACGAGTCGCGAGACCGCAGGCACACGGCCCCACGCCCGCGGTCCCTGCGGCATGCCCGCATCTCCACCGCCGATCCCGGCCCGCCGCCCGACGGGCGTCGTCCCAGCGAGCCGGTGAGCAGACTTGCGTACTAACCACGCCTGAAACGGCGAGATCCCGACCCGACGATGACCGTCTGATCGGGATCTCGCGAACCGTTCGCGAACTAATCCGCGAACGGCCCTGCGTGGACCTGAGGGGATTTGAACCCCTGGCCCCCTCGATGCGAACGAGGTGCGCTACCGGACTGCGCCACAGGCCCTTGCAACGAGTGAAACTCTAGCATCCTCATCCGGGTGGTTGGAAATCCGTTCCCGGGCTGGTCAGCGACGGGGGTCCCGGGTGGCTCCTGAGGCTGTGTCACCGGGCCCGGGGCGCTCCTTCGCCGGGCGCTCGTCGTCGCGCCCTACTCGTTGGCCGCGCGCGGGCGGTCGCCGTCCTCGTACTGGTCGAAGAGCGGGGTACGGCCGCGCTCGCGGGAGCGGCGGGCCGAGGCGGCACGGCGGGCGTCGGTGCGGCCGTCGGCGGCGGGGCGGTCCTCCGCGTCCGCCGCGCCCGCCGCGGGCGCCTGCGGCTCCTCGGCGGCGGGGGCCGCCTCCTGCTCGGGCACGGCTGAGGACGAGCGTGCCGAGCTCCACGTGTCCGGTGCGCCCAGGTCCACGTCGGAGGTGGCCCGCGGGGCGACCGGCGCGGTCACGTAGGTCGGCAGCGGCACGGGCACCGGGTCCCAGCTGTCCCCGCGGCCGGGGCGCCGCCGGCGCTCGCGCTGCTGCTGGTCCAGCCACTCCGCGTGGTCCGTCTGCTCGACCAGGGCGCGCCGGTCGGCGGCGAGCGCGGACAGTCCCGGGTCCGTCTCCGGCTCGGGACCCGCGTCCGGCTCCTCCAGGTCCGCCTCCGTGGTCGCGCCCACGGGCGCGCGCCGCCGCGGCTGGCGGCGGCTCTCCCGCAGCCGCTGCGCGGCGGCCTCGGCGCTGCGGCGGTCCATCTGGTAGGCGAAGCGGCGCCGCTCCTGGGTGCGCAGGTAGGCGATGTACGCGCTGAGCAGCACGGCGGGCGCGGCCGGCGCCCACAGGAAGGCGAGCCCGCCGACGGCGGCGACGACCGCACCCACGGTGAAGGCGAGGAAGAGCACGACGGTGGTGCGTCGGCGGCGCGCGAGCACCTTCGAGCGCCGGGCGCGTGCTGCTGCCGCCTCCGCGCCGGGTGCGCGCCGGGCCGCGGGGATCCGCTTGCGGGCGGGGGCGCCCTCGTCCGCCCGGACGGCCTCCGCCTCGGGGCCGTGATCCGGCGCCGGTGCGGACTCCGCCGCCGGTGCCGTCACCCGGGCCGCCGGTGCGGGCGGTGCCGTGGGCCGGGCCGTCCGCCCGGCCTCGACCCCGGGCGCGGGAACGTCCGCACGGCCCGGGGGTACGGCGAAGGCCCGGACGTCCACCGAGTCGGTGACGGCGTCCGGTTCCGCGGCGCTGGACTCCCCCTCGTCGGCGGAGCGCGCCCTGAGGTCCCTGGCGTAACGGCGTTCCATGCCCGCCCGTCCGGACAGCAGCCGGATGGCGGTGCTGAAGCGTTCCGTCGGACGGGCCTCGTTCAGCTCGTCCTGCCTACGGAGCCACATCGGCACCAAGTAGGCGGCCCAGGCCCCGACAATGACTGCGTAGATGAGGCCGCTGCTGCTCACGCCTCACACCGTAGAGGGGTTTGCGTGAGGCCATCGGCCAATTGGGCCGGTGTGTCGCACGATCTGGCTGATATTTCGAACTTTTTTTGCGACCGATGCGATCAGCCGACCATCAGGGCGGGGAATTACACGGTACGAGCCGATCAGACCACGCTCAAATTCGAACACTTATTCAATTTTAATCAGTGATCGCCGGGGTCGTGCCCGGAGAGGCGGAAGAGGGCGGGAGAGGGCAGGGGGGCGGGAGGGTCAGGCCGGGTTTCCCTTGGGCGTCCGGTCGGCGCGGGTGCGCCGCCAGCGGCTCAGCAGCCCGTCCGGCACCTCTTCCGCGGTCAGCGCGAAGACCAGGTGATCCCGCCAGGCCCCGTCGATGTGCAGATATCGCGGGCGCAGCCCCTCCTCGCGGAATCCGAGTTTCTCCACGACCCGGCGGCTCGGGCCGTTCTCGGGGCGAATGCAGACCTCGAGGCGGTGCAGTCCCACGGTGTGGAAACAGTGGTCCACGACCAGCGCCACGGCCGTCGGCATCACCCCGCGGCCCGCCACCGCCTCGTCCACCCAGTACCCCACGTGCCCGGAGCACATCGAACCCCAGGTGATCCCGGCCACCGTCAACTGCCCGACCAGCCGCCCCTGGTACTCGATGACGAACGGCAGCATCCGGCCCGCCCTGGCCTCCGCACGCAGGTGCCGCACCATCTGGCGGTAGGTCGGCCGGTGGGTGATCGGGCCGCCGGGCGTGGGCGGCGGGACGGTCGCCTCCCAGGGCCTGAGCCAGGTGCGGTTGCGCCGGTTCACCTCGCGCCAGACCCGTTGGTCGCGCAGCTTTATCGGCCGCAGGACGACATCGCCCTCCGCGAGGACCACGGGCCAGGTTGGGCTGTTCAGCTCGCACCCCCGGGACCGGCGGCGGGTCTGGGATGGTCACCGCCGCGCACCTGGTCAACGGCGTGCGTCAACAGGGGCTCCAGAACGGCCAGTCCGTCCTTCACCCCGCCGGTGGATCCCGGCAGGTTGACGATCAGGGTCCGACCGGCCACCCCGGCCAGTCCCCGCGAGAGCGCCGCGGTCGGCACCTTCTCCCGGCCGAACGCCCGGATGGCCTCCGCGATGCCCGGCACCTCCTGGTCGATCACGCTGCGGGTCGCCTCGGGTGTGCGGTCGGTGGGCGAGATACCGGTGCCGCCGGTGGTGACCACGACGTCGTACCCGGCCTCGACGGCGGCGCGCAGCGCGGCCCGGACCGGGTCGCCGTCGGGGACCACCTGGGGTCCGTCGACGGCGAAGCCGAGGCGCTTCAGGCCGTCGGCGACCAGCGGACCGCCCCGGTCCTCGTAGACCCCGGCGGCGGCCCGGTTGGAGGCCGTGACCACGAGAGCGCTGTACGGCCCGGGCAGGGCGCCGCCCGTCTGTGCGCCGGAGGTCATGCCCGGCTCCAGTCTCCGGACTTGCCGCCTGTCTTCTCCTCGACCCTGACGTCCGTGATGACCGCCCCCTTGTCGACCGCCTTGACCATGTCGATCACGGTGAGCGCGGCGACGGAGACCGCGGTGAGCGCCTCCATCTCCACGCCCGTGCGGTCCGTCGTCTTCACGGTGGCCGTGATCTCCACGGCCTCGTCCGCGACCGACAGTTCCAGTCTCACACCCGACACCGACAACGGGTGGCACAGCGGGATGAGGTCCGGGGTGCGCTTGGCCCCCATGATCCCGGCGATGCGGGCGGTGGCGAGGGCGTCGCCCTTGGGCACTCCCTCGCCGCGCAGCAGCTCGACGACGCGGGGCGAGACGAGTACCCGGCCGGTGGCCCGGGCCGTGCGCGCGGTCACGTCCTTGCCGGACACGTCGACCATCCGGGCGGCGCCCGCCTCGTCGATGTGCGTCAGTCGGTCCTGGTCCCGCACGCCGCCCTGCGCTCGGTCCTGCACGGGTCGGGGGGTCTCCCCCCGGGAAGGTGTGGTCATGCTCTGTGGCGCTCCCGGTCCGGGCCCGGCGCGGTGCGGTGCGCGGGCCTGTTGTGCGCGACACGCTACCGCCAAGTCGGGCCGGTCAGCCGAGCAGGACCACCTCGACCTCGGCACCGGGCTCGACGGACTCGCTGTCCTCGGGGACGACGATCAGCGCGTCGGCCTGCGCGAGCGCCGCGATCAGGTGTGATCCGGTGCCGCCGACGGGGGTCACCTCGCCGTCGGCGTACGTCCCGCGCAGGAACTGCCTGCGGCCGCGCGGCGACGTCAGGGCCTTGTCCGCCGCCAGTCTCGCGCGGGCCGTCGGCCGGTGCACGTCCGGCAGGCCCATGAGCGTGCGGATCGCGGGGCGGACGAACAGTTCGAAGGAGACGTACGACGAGACGGGGTTGCCGGGCAGCGCCAGCAGCGGGATGTGGTCGGGGCCGACGGTGCCGAAGCCCTGGGGCTTGCCCGGCTGCATGGCGAGCTTGCGGAACTCCACCCCGCCGCCCGGCTCGTCCTCGTCGCCGACGTGCGACAGCGCTTCTTTGACCACGTCGTACGCCCCGACGCTCACCCCGCCGGTGGTGACCATCAGGTCGGCCCGGACGAGCTGGTCCTCGATGGTGGAGCGCAGGGTGTCGGCGTCGTCGGCGACGGCGCCCACCCGGTAGCCGATGGCACCGGCGTCGCGGGCCGCGGCGGTCAGCGCGAAGCTGTTGGAGTCGTGGATCTGGCCGCGCGACAACTGCTCGCCGGGCTGGACGAGTTCGCTGCCGGTGGAGAGGACCACCACGCGCGGGCGCGGGCGCACCCGGACCGTGCCGCGGCCGATCGCGGCGAGCAGCCCGATCTGCGGCGGCCCGAGGACCGTACCGGCCTTCAGGGCGCGGTCGCCCGCCTGCACGTCACTGCCCGCCGCGCGCACGTGCGCGCGTGCCTGTGCGGGGCGGTACACGCGCACCTGCCCGGCGGCGCCCTCCGGGGCCAGGCTGCGGGCGCGCATGCCGCGCACCGGGCCCTCGCCGAGCCCGCCGTCGGTCCACTCCACGGGCACGACGGTCTCGGCGCCGGGCGGCAGCGGGGCGCCGGTCATGATCCGGGCGGCCTGGCCGGGGCCCACCCGGACCGGTTCGGCCGCGCCCGCGGCGACGTCCCCGACGACCTCCAGGGCGGCCGGGAACTCCTCGCTCGCTCCGGCGACGTCCGCGACCCGGACCGCGTACCCGTCCATGGAGCTGTTGTCGAACGGCGGCAGCGAGAGCGGCACCATGACGTCCTCGACGAGGACGCACCCCTGGGCGTCGAGCAGTTGCAGCTCGATGGGTTCGAGCGGGCGGACGGTGGTGAGGACGTCCTCCAGATGCTCGTCCACCGACCACAGGCGGTCCGGGTCTGCGATGTGGTGCGCGGCGCTGCTCAACGTCGTTACATCTCCTCGGCTACGTACCGCTGAAGCCAGGTCCTGAAGTCGGGGCCCAGGTCATCACGTTCGCACGCGAGTCTGACAATGGCACGGAGGTAGTCGCCACGGTCGCCGGTGTCATAGCGGCGGCCCTTGAAGACCACGCCGTGCACCGGACCGCCGACGGTCTCCTCCTGGGCGAGGCGCTGCAGGGCGTCGGTGAGCTGGATCTCGCCGCCCCGGCCGGGCTCCGTCTTGCGCAGTATCTCGAAGATGTGCGGGTCGAGGACGTAGCGGCCGATGATCGCGTAGTTCGACGGGGCGTCGGCCGGCTCGGGCTTCTCGACCAGGCCGGTCACCTGGACGACGTCGCTGTCCCCGGTGGCCTCCACGGCCGCGCACCCGTAGAGGTGGATCTGCTCGGGCGCGACCTCCATGAGGGCGACGACGCTGCCGCCGTACTGCCCCTGGACCTCGATCATCCGCTGGAGGAGCGGGTCGCGGGGGTCGATCAGGTCGTCGCCGAGCAGCACCGCGAACGGTTCCTCGCCCACGTGCGGGGCCGCGCAGAGCACCGCGTGGCCCAGGCCCTTCGGGTCGCCCTGGCGGACGTAGTGGATCATCGCCAGGTCGCTGGACTCCCGCACCTTGGCGAGCCGTTCGGAGTCACCCTTCTTCTCCAGGGCCGATTCCAGCTCGTAGTTGCGGTCGAAGTGGTCCTCCAGGGGGCGCTTGTTGCGGCCCGTCACCATGAGGACGTCGTCGAGACCGGCGGAGACGGCCTCCTCGACCACGTACTGGATCGCCGGCTTGTCCACGACCGGCAGCATCTCCTTGGGAGTGGCCTTGGTAGCCGGAAGGAACCGGGTGCCGAGGCCTGCCGCGGGAATGACAGCCTTGCTGATCCTGGGGTGCGCGTGACTCATGGCGGCAACCTTAACCGCTGCGTTTGGGGGCCCTCCGCGCCTCAGGTTCATTGGTCACATATGAGCACATTTACTTTTCGAGGAAGGGTACGGGAGCGACGTTGAGCCACATCGGAGGGACGGCGGGGCCGGACAAACGGACCCTGCGGCGGGAGCTGCTCGCCGAGCGCTCCCGGCTGACCTCGGACGACGTGAGCGAGGCCGCCACGGCGCTGGCCCGGCGCGCGCTGGAGCTGCCCGAGCTGGCGCGGGCGCGCACGGTGGCCGCGTACGTCTCCGTGGGCGCCGAGCCGGGCACCCTCGCGCTGCTCGACGCGCTGCGCGCGCGGGGGGTGCGTGTGCTGCTGCCCGCGCTGCTGCCGGACAACGACCTGGACTGGGGCGCCTACGCCGGCCGGGAGGCCCTCGCGCGCGTGCGGCACGGCGGGCGGATGGCGCTGTCCGAACCGGCCGGGCGGGGGGGGGGGGGCGGCCGCCGGCCGGGGGGGCGGGGGCGGGTCGGCGAGGCACCGGCCGCCGGGCGGCCCCAGCAGGCGCTGGCAGGGGGCGCCGGGGGGGGCCG
>NZ_JBHJUW010000112.1:0-311 GCF_042268205.1 Streptomyces sp. NPDC056160 | reverse complement strand
CGGGCGGCGGCTCGGCCCGGACGCCGTGACGGCCGCCGACGTCGTCCTGCTGCCGGGCCTCGCCGCCGATTCGCGCGGGATGCGGCTGGGGCGCGGCGGCGGCTCCTACGACCGTGTCCTGGCGCGCCTGGAACGGGCGGACGCGCATCCCGCCCTCGTCGTCCTGCTCTACGACCGTGAGGTCGTCGAGCACGTCCCGGCCGAGCCGCACGACCGACCGGTGCAGGCGGTGGTCACGCCGTCGGGGGTCCGGCGCTTCGCCTGACCCCGGTAGTACCGGTACGGCGACGGCCCTCCACGCGCGCGTGGAG